>NZ_JCBDGX010000020.1:0-15076 GCF_059834345.1 Vibrio sp. R11-SG3-ISO3-SZ | reverse complement strand
AGGTTAATCACTACTCAACAGGTGGCATGAACAGCACCTATTGCTGGTGCGTCTGTAGTAATACCCTCAGGCAATTGGTCTAAGCCTTCGATTTGACCATAGAAGATATTGTTCACAAACTTAGAACCAACCATCTGGAATTTTTCGCCTTCAAATTGTCGGAATGCGTTTGTACCATCTTCAGTTGCGATAGACAGGTTGTTTTCAAATAGCGTATTAACAGCTGGGAAGATTGTTTCAACACGTTCATCGTTGGTTAAGCTCACACGGTGAATCGCATTACTCGCAAAGATGCCTTGTGTATTGTTTACTAGCGTGTTGTTCTTAACAACAACGTCTTTTGGTGTCCACTGCTTTTGCAGTGTTTTACCGTCTGTTGAATCTTTACTTAGCACTTCGCCATTCGCTACATCGATGATGCCTGTGTTCAGCACAAGAGCACCACGGTAAGTACCTTTACCTAATGTACCTTCGATATAGTTGTTTTCAATTATGTGGTTCTCATCATAGATACGGATACCGCCTGAGTTAGCCGTGTTACCCGGTAAGATCACGTTGTTTGTCACAACATTATTATGGCCATGACGCAAAGAAATCATCGAAGTACTGTTTTTGATTGTGTTGCCATCAAAAGTGATGCCGCTCGCCTTCACTGAGATAAGCTCGATCTCGCCAGAGCCGTTTTTACCGACATAACCACTGATATTGTCGAAGTAGTTATTGCGGATAATACTTTGTGAATCAAACAGTGAGTTGTGGCTGTCACCCACGCGGATCGCTTGTCTGTCGTTGCGGTTGGTTCTCACCATTTTCGGGTTTGAGTTTTCGATCAGCTCCATATCTAAAGCCGTCAGGTCTTTAAAGATGTTACCTTCGATCAGAGTTTTCTCTAACTTGTCTGATGTTGCCACAACAAGCATCGCGCCGCGCTTGTACTTACCTTCAAAAGTATTGTTGGTAATCTTGTTATTTTCGCCGCCAACCGTGATCCAACGGATGTTAGGGTATTTTCCTTTCTCATCCGCTACGTATTCGTAGTCGTTGAACTTGTAGATAACAGAGTTATTTAAGGTGTTGTTTTTACCAAAGATACCAAACACGCCCATGATGTTTGCATCATGACTTTCAGTGCTTAGCGTTGCGCCACCTTCAGTGAAGACTAAGCTCTCAATTAGGTTATTGTCACCCTTAATCAAGAACTGAGTTGAACCGTTAAAAATGGCAGTTCCAGGCTCTTGAGCGACAATCTTGACGTTGTCCGCTGATAACGTCACACGACCTAAATCGGCATAGCGACCTGGTTTGATGCTAATCACATCGCCATCTTGCGCGTTGTTGATGCTCTCGCGTAGCTCCAGTACCTCTTGTGCAGAAGCAACAGCAACACCTTGATCAACCATAACTGCTGTCGGTTGGGTAACTTGTTCTGTGCTTGCGTGGCTCGTTGTCGCGCTTGCGAATAGTAATGAACCTAAAATAAATGCAATTGGTGACTTTTTCATTAGTATCTCTTTCGTAGGGTATTTGAGTATGAGGCAAGGTTAGCAACACACAAGAGGGCGAGAAAACTGATTCGCCCTTGGAATGTGGTCTGAATCGCGTCGGCTTTGTTAAACTGTGGATAAGTTCAAATAATTTAATAATACAAATAGACCGTGCTATTTAATGGTTGTAAAGGGTCTTGGTTCAGGTCAATAGCTCTCTTAAATTTTATTTTAACTTATTGTTTTTTAAATTCTTTTATCTGAGATTACCTTAACTCTTAGTAGAATTTTCAAACTAGAGCATATGAGAGACCCTGCAAATTAAGGATAATTTGTAATATTAGTGCACTTACAATAACGAAATATTGATCGAGATTTTGGGAAAGATACAGAGCATGAATGAGTTGGTAATTCTTTCTGCTAGCTGGAACACTGCTAATTTAGGTTATTACGGATAACTTTTCGTACCCCAAAACGTCAAAGACCACCGTTGTCAGCGATGGTCTGTCTGCGCGGAATTGGACATAATCTTCCACCTGCGATCTACATTGTTAGATTCTCTATATGCAGAATTCGCCGCAAAGTATGCAGAATCTCGTTCGGCCCGAATTGATTTTCCCAGAGCTCCGTTGGGAGGTTTAAGCGACGCAAAAAATATTTGCAATCATTCTACCTTATAGTTTATCTTCATTTGCAAAGCTGTATTGGCGAAAATCAGTGCAGCAATGTAGAGGCGCATTACCTATCAGTAGCTCAGTTTAGGTTGACAACCATTGACCCTGAGTGAAAGGAGTCAATGCCGAAGTGCCACGGGCGTCACCCCGTAGTGCTGGGGTTGTATCGAATAGGTACAGCACTGCCATAGTAAACTCGTTAGGATGACAAAAACACGTTTTCTATGGAGCGCTACAGATGGATGGTGAGCCAGTTTATATGTGTCCCCCCAAAGCTTTGCATCCTGCATCGCTGTTCTAGTAGCCTCCATAATATATATTGAGGTAAGAATGTCTGATTTTAACTTTTGGTTATTGTTTCTAACCACCGCTTTTGCTCTAAATGTCGCTCCGGGGCCTGATCTGCTGTACATCCTGACGAAGACAATTAGCAATGGAAAAAAGGTAGGCTTAGCATCGGCTATTGGTGTATGTACCGGAGCGCTTTTCCATGTGTTTGCTGCTTCCATTGGCTTATCTGCTATTTTAGTCTCTTCTGCACTAGCATTTAGCATTGTTAAGTATGTTGGTGCGGCTTATCTGATATATCTTGCTTATCAGTCATTTAGATCATCTGGATTTGAGTTAAATGCCGATGGCTCAAATCAGAGCAAAGAAACAGCATTTGAAGCATTTAAGCAAGGGGTACTAATCGACATTCTAAACCCTAAAGTAGCTATTTTCTTTATGGCGTTTCTACCACAGTTTGTTCGTGAAGACGCAGGCTCTGTATCATTCCAGTTGTTCTATCTCGGGTTACTTGTTATTGCGGTTGCTATCGTTGTGGAAGCTGCATATGTTCTTGCGGCAGACAAGATTTCTGAACGAGTTAGAAGCAGTAAAAAACTCAGCATCTGGTTAGATCGTGCTGTCGGAACAATGTTTGCTAGTCTGGGTGTAAAGTTAGCAGTATCAACAAACTAAAAATATCTACTCAAGGAGAATGAGCGTGTACCGCAATAGTGAATTAGACATTTACATGATGCGCGTTTCCTTCTAGTTCAGAGCAAACAGGCCACCGCTACAAACGGTGGCCTTTTACGTTTTTGGGTACGAAGGAGTTCCTGAAAGCAACACTATGGGATGCTACTCCAATAAACTTCTGTCCGGTTGTGAATTTGCATAACAACTCAGGTGATATTTTCTGGGTAAGGGCATCGTTTTTGATTGGAAATGGGAGATTCCGTGCAGCGCTGTTCTGGTGTCTGCCATAACTTCACGTATCACAAACTCCGCAGCGTAACTCGTTGCTGAGTAATAGCAATAAGGCGGTTTGGGGCAGAAATGAGATAACGCGTGTTCAGCTAATTACGGCTTTAAACCCAAAAAGTAATCGCACGTTATTGTCATCTGACAGCAGCCGGATGGCGCAATAAAAAATGGTCATCCGTTGGATGACCATTAAATACGTTTACGTAGAGGGCGTGGAGGTTACGCACCTTCGTTATGCAACTCTAGGTTAGCAAGCTCTTGCTGAATCTCTCGTTGCGTTTTTGCATCATCGCTGCGCAAAGACTCAAGAAAGTCTAAGTACTGCTGATTGATGTCGCCGGTTACGTATTCACCGCTAAATACCGACGTTTCGAACTGAGAGATGTCTGTGTTGCCTAGGCCAACGGCGTCCGTAAGGTCTTCCAACGTCTGGAAAATGAGCTCATCGGCACCAATTTGCTTACAGATCGCTTCGTTGTCTCGGCCATGGGCGATAAGCTCATTGGCGCTTGGCATGTCAATGCCGTACACGTTCGGGAAGCGAATCTCTGGCGCAGCAGAGACCATGTACACTTTCTTCGCACCTGAATCGCGGGCCATTTCGATGATCTGCTCTGACGTAGTACCACGTACGATAGAATCATCAACCAACAAGACATTCTTGTCTTTAAACTCTGAACGAATCGCGTTGAGTTTACGACGTACTGACTTCTTACGCTGCTGCTGACCCGGCATGATGAACGTGCGGCCAACATAGCGGTTTTTCACAAAACCTTGGCGGTAAGGCTTTTCAATCGCTTGAGCGATTTGTAGAGCGATGTCACACGAGGTCTCTGGAATCGGGATAACCACATCAATGTCCAAATCAGCAAATTCGTCACGGATTCGGTCGCCCAGTTTCTTACCCATCTCTACACGTGCGCTGTAAACCGAAATCTTATCGATAAAGGAGTCGGGACGTGCAAAGTAAACAAATTCGAAAATACATGGGTTGAGTCGAGGGTTGTCCGCACACTGCTTAGTATGCAGTTGACCATCAAACGTCGCATAGATTGCTTCACCTGGCGCGACATCGCGCATAAAGTCAAAACCGACCGCATCTAGGGCTACTGATTCAGAGGCAACCATGTACTCGGTGCGACCTTCAACCTCGCGTTTACCTAAACACAGTGGGCGAATGCCGTTAGGATCGCGGAACGCAATCATGCCGTGACCGATGATCATAGCCGTCACCGCGTAAGCACCACGAATCGCGCGATGCACATTGGTGACAGCACGGAACACATCTTCAGAGGTAACGTTACCTTTGACAGTATCAATCTCATGAGCCAACACGTTAAGCAACACTTCTGAATCAGAGGTGGTGTTGATGTGACGACGATCTTTCTCGAACAACTTTTCGCGAATTTCGTGTGCGTTTGTGAGGTTACCGTTGTGAGCTAGTGTGATACCAAATGGTGAGTTCACGTAGAAAGGTTGCGCTTCAGACGCGCTTGAGCTTCCTGCTGTTGGGTAGCGAACATGGCCGATACCCACTGTACCTTGAAGTCTTTGCATGTGTTTGGCTTCAAACACATCCTTTACTAAACCGTTCGCCTTTCTAAGACGAAAACGATTGCTATCTATGGTACAAATACCCGCGGCATCTTGGCCACGATGCTGCAATACCGTCAATGCGTCATAGATAGACTGGTTTACAGGCGTTGTGCCCACGATTCCAACAATACCACACATGTCTTAACCCTCGATTTTCGACAATGGCTGGAGCGCTATAACGCCCCAGATAAGAAACTAGATGTTGCTTGTAGGTGTTCAAAAAAAGGTGCGATGATGCGGCTGAATTCCGGTACCAACTGCGACCCTTTCCACCACTGTGAGTCTGGAAACGACGTAAACGCATCCATGAAGAATAGTGCCGCTGACACTATAAGAACACCTCGTAAACCGCCAAACACGATACCAAGGACTCTATCCGTTCCAGACAAACCTGTCTTCTGCACTAATTGAGCAATCACATAATTGACGATAGCACCGACAATCAGAGTTGCAATAAACAGAGCAGCGATCGCGGATCCGTTTCGGATCATGTCATCTTCGATATTGGTGAAATACATCGCCAATTTCGCGTAGTACTGACTGGCAATAAAAAAGGCGCCAAACCAGATAACAAGAGACAGTGCTTCTTTCGCGAAGCCACGAATTAAACTGATCAGCGCTGAGAGGCCGATCACACTTAAAATGACAATATCTAACCAGTTCATGTTGTTCTACATCTTAAGTTGGCGCGCATTTTAACAGAAAAAACGCTGACGCAAACGTTTTCTTATGGATTTAGTGGTTTAAATTTAAGCAATCGACCTTTTGAGCCAGTGATCTTTTCCAGTTCAATCACTTGGCGTTCGAGTTTACTCTTCGACACATCAGGACCAATAATTACTCGGGTAAAACCATTCTCTAATTTGGTGTGTGCTTGGTATCCGCGCTTTTGCAAATCATCCACGACGCTCTGCGCATTCTCTGCGTTTTTTAACGCCATCAGTTGGATGATCCATGCACTGTCTTGATACTCATTGCGTTCAGGGATGGCTTTAACGATCACCTCGAGTGGCGCCTCTTCTGCACTCTCCTCTTGAGTGACGACCGCGACAGGCGTATCGGGCAGCGCTTTCGAGTCATCCACCGGCTCGAGAATCTCAAACGATTCCAGATCGCTTTCAAGCTCCGGTTTTAGCGGAATACTGGCGATCTCTTCCTGATAGTGGCTTTTCTTGCCATCGAGCACATCGGGCAATACGATGACGCCAATCGCCACTAAGATGATGGTACCGACTAAGCGGTTTTGAAATTTGCTCGCCATTTAATCTCCTTGTGTTTGCCAATGCGCCAACACTTCCCCAACGGTATGAAATGAGCCAACAACCAGTATCACATCGTCTTGGCCCGCCTTTGTCATCGCGGCTTCAAAAGCCAGCACCGGAGAATCAAAGGTTTGAGTCGCGGCTGGTAAATGACTTGCCAGTTCATTAGCGTGCGCGGCGCGAGGGCCATGCAGTGAAGCTGGATACCAATGCGAAGAAAGCTCGCTCAAGATAGCCAGCGTCGCCTTGATGTCTTTATCATGCAGCATGCCCACCACAGTATGAATCACACGTTTTGGGTATTGCTTTGCTACACGTTCAACCAAGTATTGCGCTGAATGTGGATTGTGCGCGACATCCAAAAGTATCACTGGCGAAGTGTGCAGAATTTGCATGCGCCCTGGCAAGGTGGCGTTTTCAAGGCCGTTGACGATATTGATATCTGTGATATCCAGATTGGCGTTTGCCAGCGCCGTTAAGGCCGTCGCCGCGTTCTGCAGTGGCAGTCCGGGAATGGGTAGCTCGTTTAATTCAAAAGTGCCAAGTTGCCAGCGCCATTGTGTCTCTGATTGTTGCTCATAGTGGTATTGAATCCCCACTTGAAAGAGCTCAGCCTGAATATCGTCGGCGTGTGCTGCCACGGTTGATGGCGCTTTCGGCTGACCGCAAATCGCTGGTTTGCCTGCGCGAAAGATGCCGGCTTTCTCAAAACCAATTACGTTAATGTCATCGCCCAGCCAATCGACGTGGTCGATGGCTAAACTGGTAATCACGGATACGTCATGATCGACGACATTAGTGGCGTCTAAACGCCCGCCCAAACCGACCTCAAGCAAGACAACATCCACTTGCTCGGTTTGAAACAGGCGTAACGCCGCAAGCGTGCCAAACTCAAAAAAGCTTAGGCTGATATCCCCGCGCTGCTGTTCAATGAAATCGAAGGCTTGGCAATGCTTCTCGTCGGCTAAATCGACGCCATTGACGCGCACGCGCTCGTTGTATCGAATTAAATGAGGAGAAGAGTAGACACCGACTTTATACCCTGCGTCGAGCAAAATCGCTTCCATCAAAGCGCAGGTAGAACCTTTGCCGTTGGTACCAGCAACGGTAATGACTGTCGGAGCGGGTTTGGTTAAGTTGGCTTGTTGTGCGACGGCTTGGACTCGGTCTAGCCCGAGATCGATCGCTGAGGTGTGAATGTTGGCTAAATAATCAAGCCACATCGTAAGAGGGGATGTGGCTTGTGGAATTTGGGTTTGACTCATCTAACTGAAACCATAAATTGTGGTGGTTTGTTAGTGTGTTACTTTACCCTTTTTCGTCCGCTTCTGGTACTTCATATGCAGGTTCATTTGGCGCATCATTCACAGAAACCACCAGTGGCGACGGTTGATTGGTCATTTTGGCCAACAAACTGCCGATGCGTTGACGCATTTCACGGCGATCAACAATCATATCGATAGCCCCGTGTTCCAATAGGAACTCACTGCGCTGGAAACCTTCTGGAAGATCTTCACGAACGGTTTGTTCAATCACACGGCGACCAGCAAAACCAATCAGTGCTTTGGGTTCACCGATATTGATATCGCCTAGCATCGCTAAGCTCGCCGATACACCGCCCATGGTTGGGTCCGTCATCACTGAGATGAACGGCAATCCTTTTTGCGATAGTCGCTCTAACGCTGCACTGGTTTTTGCCATCTGCATCAGAGACATTAGCGCCTCTTGCATTCGCGCACCACCACTGGCCGAGAAACAAACTAAACCACAGTTGTTTTCCATCGCCGCTTCAACCGCACGTACGAAACGAGCGCCAACGACTGAACCCATCGAGCCACCCATAAAGGAGAACTCAAACGCACACGCAACCACAGGTAGACCCAACAGCTCGCCTTGCATAACGATGAGCGCGTCTTTTTCACCACTGCTCTTTTGCGCAGCAGAAATACGGTCTTTGTATTTCTTCGAATCGCGGAACTTGAGCTTATCTTGTGGCTCAAGCTCAGTGGCTAACTCAGTACGATTGCCTTCATCCAAAAATGTTTCAAGACGACGACGCGACGACATGCGCATGTGGTGATCACATTTAGGACAAACTTCTAGATTTCGCTCTAGTTCAGCGTGATAAAGCACTTGTTCACACGATGTACATTTGGTCCATACCCCTTCAGGGATTGACGCTTTTCTCGATGTGCCGATATTGCTCTTTTCTAAAATCTTTTCAAGCCAACTCATGGAAGACCTTTTCTCTCTCGATCCCCGTTCAATACAGGGATTCAAATTCTGAATTTACGCGTGAGGATTAAAGCATATTAAATGCCAAGTGTAGACAAAAAACTGGTTGTACCTATTTTCTGACTCTCTGTCTCACGCCCTAACGTCCTGATTGATTCGACAATTTATCACGAATTAGTTCAGATTGTCTGGCAAAAACAGAGGTCCGATCGGTACGCGTGGCAACTGATACTCATCCGGATAATCCACATCCACCAAGTATAATCCTTCTGCTTTCGCTGTGGCGCCCGCCAATTTTCTGTCTTTCACGCCAAGCAACCACTCTATCCACTCGGGCTTTTGTTCCCCACGTCCCACGCAGATAAGGCTGCCGGTAATGTTACGTACCATATGATGCACAAAGGCATTGGCCTTAATATCAATCACGACATATTGCCCGTGACGAGACACATGCAGGTGCATCACATTGCGCCAAGGGCTACGAGATTGGCATTGCACCGCTCGAAATGAGGTAAAGTCGTTTTCGCCGAGCAAATACTGCCCAGCTTGGTGCATCAATGCTTCATCCAGTTCACCGTGGTAGTGGCTCACGCCTGACGAGAGGATCCCGGGTCTGAGAGGGCTATTGAAGATAATATAGCGGTAGCGTCGCGCGGTCGCAGAAAAACGAGCATGAAACGACTCCGGTACCTCTTTCGCCCAGCGAACACAGACATCCGATGGCAAATTGGCGTTCACGCCCATAGTCCACGCCACCATTTTTCTTTCTGCCGTGGTATCAAAGTGAACCACTTGGCCTGTGCCATGTACGCCTGCATCTGTCCTGCCAGCACATTGCACTTCAACGGGGTGATTGGCGACAACACTCAACGCTTTCTCGAGCGCTTCCTGAACACTTTTCACCTCTTTTTGGCGTTGCCAGCCATAGTATTGAGTACCGTTATATTCGATACCTAACGCTATTCTCATCTGCAGAATCTCTTTAAAAATGGGCCGGGCAGTATACCTTTAATAGGGATAAAAAATAAGAGGGCCGCAGCCCTCTTACCTCACTCTAACTCGCCTATCCGCGGTTGATTTTGTCAATCAGACGTTTGGCTTCTCGACGAATCTCGTCACTGCCATCAACAATCGCCTCTTCGAGCAGTTTGATGGCCCCTTGCGCGTCATTCATCTCAACGTAAATCTTGGCGAGATCAAGTTTTCCTGCCGCCTCTGCGTTTGAATCGACATCAATCTCATCACCAATGTCACCGATCACATCAGGGAAATCATTCAGGCCAACATCCAACTTGAGCTCGTCATCCAACTCTTGCTGCTCTTCCATCTCCACTTCTGCCATCAGTTCATCAATGGTTCTAAACTGATTTTGCTGTGGGCTGAAATCGTCGGCGCTGTCTTGAATGCTCCAATCTTCATCGCTGACCTCAGGTTGCTCTAAAGCATTATCTTGATCCCAAACCCCACGCTCTTCTTCAGGAATGTCATCCGAAATCTGTGCCTGCTGCTCGGGAGAGAGCGTAAAGCCGTTCCAATCTTCGCCGCCCATCTCGAGCATAGCGTCAATATCCATACCGGCACTGTCAGACGTTGTGGCATCGATCGGGCTGTCAAATGAGAAGCTAGGTGTGGCATCCTCGCTGTCTGCAAGCAACTCATCAAACGCCTGCTCATCAAACTCTTGTGCAGCCATTGCCTCAGCGACGTCGATATCAACGCGGCGTTCGGAAGGAATTTCCGACAGTTCAGGCGTCTCCAAATCGTCTAAATTGAAATTGACCTCATCGGCACTCTCTACGTCCCCATCTGTGGTCGGCATGTCAGCCAGCGCTTCGTCTTCACCATATTCAGGCAATTCCAGCTCATCAAACTCGGTCAGTTCCTGCCCAACAGGCTCGCCTTGGCCATCAGACATCGGCTCTGAAGCCATATCTGCCAGTGCGTCATCCTCATTATATTCAGGCAGCTCAAGCTCATCGGTATCGACTGATTCCGTCGCTTGCTCCTCTTGAGGAGAGTCTGCACTCGACGCTAGCGCCTTCTCTTCAAGATCAATGAATGGCTCATCGCCCAAATCCGCCAGAGCATCGTCTTCGTTGTATTCGGGAAGCTCGAGATCATCGAAGTCGAAAGTCTCGTCGTCACTGACTGATTTCTCTGGCTCTGGTGTGACAGGTTCATTGGCCATATCCGCAAGCGCATCGTCTTCACTGTACTCTGGAAGCTCTAAATCATCAAAATCAAGAGTTTCGTCGTCACTGACTGATTGCTCTGGCTCTGGTATGGCAGGCTCGTTGGCCATAACCGCAAGTGCGTCTTCTTCACTGTATTCTGGAAGCTCTAAATCATCAAAATCAAGAGTCTCATCGTCACTGACTGATCTCTCTGGCTCTGGTTCGGCAGGCTCGTTGGCCATATCCGCAAGCGCATCGTCTTCACTGTATTCTGGAAGCTCTAAATCATCAAAATCGAGAGTCTCATCGTCACTGACTGATCTCTCTGCCTCTGGTTCGGCAGGCTCGTTGGCCATATCCGCAAGCGCATCGTCTTCACTGTATTCTGGAAGCTCTAAATCATCAAAATCGTGAGTCTCATCGTCACTGACTGATTTCTCTGGCTCTGATGTTGCAGGCTCATTGGCCACATCCGCGAGGTCATCTTCTTCAGTACGTTCTGGAAGTTCCAAATCATCGACGTCAGAGATATCACTGACAGATTGCGACAGTGGATCTGCACTGTCCAATGTATCCGCATCAGTTTGTATCTCTGGTGTTGGGTCTTCCACCAGCCAATCTTCATCTTGCGGAACACCAAACTCATTCGCAGCGACTTCAGGGGCTGATGATGGCGCAAGCTCCAGCTCGTCTGATGATTCCTTCTCATCCGATTCCGGTGCTTCTACCGCTTCACTCTCCTGTGTGTTAGAAGCTGGTTGATCACTGTCCTGGTCCCATCCAGCATCAACGGCAGGTGTACTCTCATCCTCTACAGATTGTGTTGGTTCTAGCTCAGTCGCTAACTCTTCCTTAACCGGACTTTCTTCTAATGGGCTCTCTTCAACGTGTGGCTGCTCAACCTCTTCAACGGCAGACGTCAGCCAATCATCATCGTCAGCATCATCACTTTGGTCATCATCACTCTGCGTAGCTGGCTCTGCTGGCGTTTCCTCACTGCCGCTTTGCGGCAACAACTCGTCACTATCGAGCGGCGTCTCTGAGTCATAGTCAGGATTTTCCACTTCGTCGATAGCGGCGCTTAACCAGTCGTCTTCATCTTCTTCTGGCTCTGGCTCTGGCTCTGGCTCTGGCTCTGGCTCTGGCTCTGGCTCTGGCTCTGGCTCTGGCTCTGGCTCTGGCTCTGGCTCTGGCTCTGGCTCTGCAGGGATGAGATCAGACTCGTCCTGCTCGTCAAGCGCTAACGTAGATAAATCAGGGTCTTGTTCTTGTGCGTCGAGCAATGGGTCACCTTGTGGGGCAACACTCATCATATCGTCGATGAACTCTTCGCTAGAAAAACCTTTCTCTGGTTCTGGTTCTGGTTCTGGTTCTGGTTCTGGTTCTGGTTCTGGTAAAGTCTGTTCCTCTGCTTGCGCTTGGTCAAGCAAGGTATCGACATCTTCACTCATGCTAGGCGACACGTCGTCAGCAGTGGCTTCTAGGCTCTCTTCACTACTCTGCTCAATATCAAGCAGCTCTTCGAACAAATCAGTGGCGTCATCGTTGAGATCCTCTTCGCCATCTTGCCCTACCAGTTCATCGAGCAGATCCGTGCCGGCATCAAGAGGGGCATTTAACTCATCGGTACCAATCAGCTCATCGAGTTCACTATCGAGTAGAGATTGTGAATCCTCAAACGGGTCCTCTTCATCGACCTCCAGCAACTCGTCGAGTAACTCGGTGCTCTCAGGCTCAACGCTCTCCTCAATATCAGTGCCAATCAAGTCGTCGAAGTCATCCTCTTCGTCATCATCGAGCTGGAAGTCTGACTCTAGCATTTCGTCAAGCAGAGCGGCGTCATCGACCGAGTTAGACTCGAGTTCCTCTAAGTTAGCTTGCGCCTCCGCTTCTGCGAACAGCGCATCAATATCATCATCGGATGCAATTGAGGTTTGTGTCAGTTCGTCATCGGCCTCATCACTCAAGTCAAACGCATTTTCCGCTTCATCAAGCAACTCATCGAAGTCGACATCGCCCTCATCACTCTCTTTGTTCTGCTCAAACAAATCATCCAACATGGATTGATCGAGCTCGCTACTTTCTAGCGAGTCGTCATCGCTGTCACCGGCGAGCAACGAGTCAATGTCATCTTGACTAAAGTCACCCCCATCCGAGAGGTCGAAACTGTCATCTTCATCGTCGTCCATCACGACATCATCAAGCGCACGTTCCATCTCTTCCAAGCTGAGCGCTTTATCGTCCCCTTTGACGCTGATACCGTTGGCACTGTCCACTTCATCGGCAAGGGTTTCATCCAGATCGCCGTCATCGCCGATACCGGCGAATGGGTCCTCACCCTCTTCGCCCTCGAGGTTGAAGTCTAAATCGCTGTCATCAAGGTCGGCAAACACATCCGCTTCATCACTTTGCTCTTCCGACTCATCGGAGAACAGCGCTTCACCGTCATCTGACTCGCCAAACAAGTCATCATCAAGCAACAGATCATCACCAATATCTTCATTGAGGGTATCGGGGACAACAGGTGCAACCGTTGGTGTCGCTTCCGGTGTGGTTTCTGCTTGAGACTCCGATTTAGAACGGCGCCCGAGTAACAACACGACCAACAAACCAATGATCAAACCAGGAACCACCGCCATTGCGGCCACTGCCCAAGTGTTCGATAGCAACTTATCCCATTGGCTTGGCGCCATTTTTTGCTCTTCCGCCAGCTTGAGACGTTCGGCTTCCAGCAGTTTTTCAACTTCGTTGCGAATGCGTGATTCATCGCCCAAGGAGTCTTTGAGTACGTCCACTTCCGATTGAACCTGTGCAAGCATCAGGCGCAGTTTGTGGTTTTTCTCCTCCAACGCCATCAACTCTGTTTCAGAGGTTTTGAGCTGATTTTCTAGCGTCGAGACTTCACCTTGGCGCTCTTGATTGGCCATCTCTTTAAGATCGCTAATTTGTGAGGCACTGTCTTGTGGGCGAGTTTCAGGTGCACTCGGCACATCTTGCGCCGGTTTGGCCATCACGTCTGGCGTTGTAGACTCAACGACCGGAGCGTCGACTGGCGCCGTGACCGCAGGGGTTGCCCGTTGAGGCTGAGGCGCTGGGGAGACGGGTTGAGTCGGAGTTAAGCGCGCTTGATGCGCCGCCATCACATTGACCGCTTGTTCAGTGGTAGCACTCTGGATTTGCGCTAATGAAGGGATACGAAGATTGCTGCCTGGGATCAGTTCATGGATATTTTGGTTGTCGAAAGCTTGGGGATTGATCTGATAAATAGCGTAGAGGGTTTGCTGCACAGAGACTTGATTAGAGGGTCTCAGTTGCGAAGCGATGCTCCATAAGGTCTCTTGTTCGCCAGTCGGTCCGTAGAAGCGTGACGGTTCATTCGCTAGTCCAGAGCGACGCGCAAGCGGCTGTGCAAACTGTGGAGAAGACTGAATTTCGCCATTTGGACCCTTTAGGCGAATGCTTTCTGCACTAACGATGGATGTCTGAGTCACGGCCACCAATGCCAGAGGCAAAAGCAGGCGCTTAAAAATATGAAGCATAAAAGGCTCAGCTATGTGCTTAATAGTTTGAAAACGTTGATCTGTTAAATATATCGGATAAACGCAGTAAAACTATAGGCTGAGAGCCAAAAAATGTGTGTCCTACGCCATAATCGCATGAATCTCACACTAATTTTCTTACTTTGATTAAAAAAGCCTCGCACTAGGGCGAGGCTCTTAAAAGCGAAGCGGACACTCAGTACTCAGTAGTAATCGCGAATCAACACTTCGGCGATTTGTACCGCGTTGGTCGCCGCGCCTTTGCGGACGTTGTCGGCCACCACCCACAAATTGACGCCACTGTGGTGGCTAATGTCATTGCGGATTCGCCCGACCATGACGTGATCTTTGCCGCCAGCATCGCGAACTTGGGTCGGGAAATCCTCGCCATGGAATACTTCAACCCCTTCGGTTTGCTCCAGCATCTGCACGACTTCGCTTGCGTCAATCGGCGCGCGAGTTTCTACGTGGACCGCTTCAGCATGGCCATAAAACACCGGCACGCGAACGCAGGTCGGGTTCACCGTAATGGATGGATCATTAAAGATTTTTTGCGTCTCCCACACCATCTTCATCTCTTCTTTGGTGTAGCCGTTTTCCATCATCTGGTCGATCTGTGGAATACAGTTGAACGCGATCTGCTGAGAGAACTGGTTGGTTTCAGCTGGTAGCCCATTGAGTAGCTTGGCCGTTTGCCCTGCCAGCTCATCAATACCGGCTTTGCCTGCTCCTGACACTGATTGGTAAGTCGAGACATTGATGCGCTCGATTCCGACGGCATCATGAATTGGCTTGAGCGCCACCAGCATTTGAATGGTCGAGCAATTTGGATTGGCGATGATGTTGCGGTTACGAAATTCC
>NZ_JCBDGX010000019.1:0-35958 GCF_059834345.1 Vibrio sp. R11-SG3-ISO3-SZ | reverse complement strand
AGGTTATCACTACTCAACAGGTGGCATGAACAGCACCTTTGCCGCAGCCGAAAAAACAAAAAAGGCCACGATGTGGCCTTTTTCTCACGCTATCACGCATCGGGTGATTATTTTACGCGACCCACGTACTCGCCTGAGCGCGTGTCGACTTTAATCACTTCACCGATAGAGATAAACAGAGGTACACGAACCACAGCACCGGTTGATAGCGTAGCAGGCTTACCACCGGTACCCTGTGTATCACCTTTTAGGCCAGGGTCAGTGTCTGTCACTTCAAGCTCAACGAAGTTAGGTGGCGTTACAACGATAGGGTTACCGTTCCACAGCGTCAGCATACAGGTGTTGTTTTCCACCAACCATTTTGCGCTCTCGCCCACAGCTTTCGCATCCGCCGCGATCTGCTCAAACGTTTCCGCATTCATAAAGTGGTAGAATTCACCGTCGTTATAGAGATAATCTAGATCGATATCCATAACGTCTGCGACTTCACATGTGTCACCAGACTTAAAGGTTTTCTCTAGCACTTTACCAGAAAGAAGCTTACGAATTTTTACGCGGTTGAACGCTTGGCCTTTACCCGGCTTAACGTATTCATTTTCAAGGATCACACAAGGCTCGTTGTCGAGCATGAGTTTCAAGCCGCCTTTAAATTCATTCGTGCTAACTGTAGCCATTTTTTCCTCTTACATTCTTAGAGCTAAATTCAATGCCGCCTATCATAACCCGAAAAGTCGAATCTGTTGAGCAAAACTGGCTCAATCAACTAGCAAGTGGGATCTCGGATCCGGCCGAGTTATTACGACATCTCGAGATTGACCCCACCCCGTGGCAAGACGGCTTTGCTGCACGCAAACAATTTGCTCAGCGCGTCCCGTTAAGTTTTGTTGCTCGCATGGAAAAGGGCAACCCAGAGGATCCTTTACTGCGCCAAGTTTTACCGGTCGCGCAAGAGCTTGAATGGCACCCAGGTTTTAGCCAAGATCCACTCGAAGAGCAAGATAACGCCCAACCGGGCTTACTGCATAAGTATCGCAATCGAGCGCTTTTGATTGTCAAAGGCGGCTGCGC
Organism: Vibrio sp. R11-SG3-ISO3-SZ; assembly: GCF_059834345.1. Classification (NCBI taxonomy): domain Bacteria; kingdom Pseudomonadati; phylum Pseudomonadota; class Gammaproteobacteria; order Vibrionales; family Vibrionaceae; genus Vibrio; species Vibrio sp. R11-SG3-ISO3-SZ. The sequence continues at coordinate 34,890 of NZ_JCBDGX010000019.1, read as the reverse complement.
AATCAACTGTCGCTACTGTTTTCGCCGCCACTTTCCCTATCAGGACAATCGCGGCAACAAAGCCGTTTGGCAAAAAAACCTCGACTACATCGCCGCTCACACCGAACTCAACGAAGTGATTCTCTCGGGGGGCGACCCATTAATGGCCAAAGATAGTGAACTGGAATGGTTGATTTCCGCCATAGCAGCCATCCCGCACATTAAGCGTCTGCGCATTCATACTCGCCTACCTGTGGTGATCCCTGCTCGCGTCACAGACGGGTTGTGCACACTGCTGGCCAGCACGCGACTGCAAGTGGTGATGGTCACCCACATCAATCACGCCAATGAGATTGATGCGCCCTTCAGCGAAGCGGTGCGCGCGCTTAAGCAGGTTGGTGTGACCATGTTGAACCAAGCGGTGATGCTGAAAGGTATCAATGACAATGTCGATGCCCAAGTGGCGTTAAGCGAGTCTCTATTTGATGCGGGCATTTTACCCTACTATCTGCATGTGCTAGATAAGGTGCAAGGCAGCGCGCATTTTCATATTTCAGACAGCGAAGCGAAAACCATCATGGCGGGAGTGATCGAGCGCGTATCTGGTTACCTTGTGCCTACCTTGACGCGAGAGATCGGCGGCAGAAAAAGCAAAACCCCCCTTGATTTACATTTAGAGTAATCCCGACGACAAAAAGCTTTTGTTCGCTCCTCTGAGACACTCAGTGCATACTTTGCGGTTTCCCAGTATCACTCATGCCCATCTCAGAGGAGACCATGCACCCTTCACTCTCATCCTTGTTAGACCTCGGTCCGTTTTCTTGGTCAGCACTGCTTTGCTGCGCGATCAACGGCATTCTTATTGGTGTCGAACGTCAAACACGCGGCAAGCCAGTCGGTATCCGCACGTCAATCCTTATTATCGCAGGCACGTACTGTTTTATGTCGATGGCCGTGTCGCTCTCACCGAACACCTTAGACCAAGCCCGCGTATTGGGTCAGATCATTACTGGGGTTGGCTTTTTAGGCGCAGGCGTGATGATGACATTGGATGGCAAAATTCATGGCGTCACCTCTGCCGCGGTCATTTGGGTGTTAGCGGCGCTTGGGCTGATGACAGGGCTGGGCTATGAGCAACAATCCATCGTCATTACCGTACTGACATTAAGTGTGCTGCTGGGCGTCGATAAAGCGGAAAACCACATCAAGGCATTGCGCCGTGGCGTGCACCAGAAATTCCAAAACCGCAAAGAATCTCGCCGAGTGTCGAACGAACAATTTGCGAGCACAAACGCAAATAGCGCGGTTTTTATTGACGAAAAACAAAGAACTGGCGGATTGTAAAACAGACACGCGAGATAAGCATACAACTTCACATTCCAGCGTAAGGGTTTTGAGTAGCATAAATCACAGTTATCTATTACCCCCAGGATGTGATCATGTTTTATATACATATGTTGCTGCTGCTGGCCGTCATTTTTGTTGGCATTCGCCATGGCGGCATCGCGTTTGGTTTACTTGGCGGCTTGGGCGTCTCTGTCCTTGCATTTGTGTTTGGTATCGCCCCCGGTAGCCCACCGATCAGTGTCATGCTGATCATTCTTGCCGTGGTAGCTGCCTCTGCAACCTTAGAGGCCACTGGTGGCCTCAAACTCTTGGTCAAATTTGCTGAGCGTTTGCTGCGCAAACACCCCAACCAAATCGTCTTCCTTGGCCCACTGTGTACCTACTCTCTGACCGTGCTGGTCGGCACCGGTCACTCAGTCTACCCACTTCTGCCGGTCATTTATGATGTGGCTTACAAGAAGGGCATTCGCCCCGAACGTCCAATGGCGATGGCAACGGTCGCATCGCAAATGGGGATCACAGCGAGCCCGATCGCCGCAGCGGCCGCTGTCGTCATGGCGACCGCCGCAGATAACCATCTCGACATCAGCCTGGTTAACGTCCTCATGGTCACCATTCCTGCGACCCTGACGGGCGTGTTAATTGGCTGTCTATGGAGTCTAAAACGCGGCAAAGAACTCGACCAAGATCCTGCTTTTATCGAACGCTGCAAAGATCCTGAGTTCAAAGCGCAATTAATCGATGAAGAACAAGAGAGCCTAGACGTTCAACATGACCAGAAAATGGCGAAGCGAGGGCTTGGGATCTTTTTGGCTGGTATCTTGACGGTGATTTTTGTCGCCATGTTTGGCAAAGATCTCGCCTTACTGCCGCAAGGGGTCAAAATGTCGGTCGCGATTCAGTTTTTGATGCTGTCGGTCGGCGCAGTGATATTGCTCACCACCAAAGTGAACCCGAAGAAAATTGTTCACAGTAATGTCTTTATTGCGGGGATGACGGCGGTCATCATCATCTTTGGTATTGCTTGGATGAGTGACACCATCATCGGCCATCACAAACCCTATCTAATCAGCTTAGTCAGCGATGTTGTCGCAGCGCACCCGTGGACGTTTGCGATTGCGATGTTTGTGGTTTCGGTATTCTTGAAGAGCCAAGCCGCAGTACTGACGATTATGCTCCCCCTTGGCTTTGCGATGGGCATTCCTGCTCCTGTACTTATCGGCGTCTTGCCCGCTTGTTACGCATACTTCTTCTTCCCGTTCTACCCCAGTGATTTGGCGGCCATCTCCTTTGACCGTTCAGGGACAACGCAAATTGGCAAGTACGTCCTCAATCACAGCTTCATCCTGCCCGGGTTTATTGGCGTCGTCAGTGCGACCTTTGTTGGGTATCTGATTTCGACTGCCATTAACTAGCGCCGCCACTCTGACGTGAGACGAAAAACAAAAAGGCCAGTATGATACTGGCCTTTTGCTTGTTCTCAGTTGGGCGCTGTTAATTAGAACAGCTCTTCCGCGACTTTGAACAGATCGTGACGAACTGGACGCTTCATGTTTTCAATCGCATCGATGATGTCATGGTGAACCAGTTGCTCTTTCTGGATACCCACACAACGGCCACCTTGACCTTCCATCAATAGGTGTACGGCGTAGTTACCCATACGCGACGCGAGAACTCGGTCAAAGGCTGTTGGGCGACCACCACGTTGAATGTGGCCTAGCACGGTCGCACGAGTTTCACGACCAGTGGCAGTCTGAATCTCTTTTGCCAGTACATTGGCATCCATCATCAGCTCAGTCAGAGCGATGATCGCGTGCTTTTTACCTTTCTTGATACCGTCTTGGAGGTTGCTGATCAGCTTCTCTTTATCAAGGCCCGTTTCTGGGGTGATGATGTATTCACAACCGCCCGCAATCGCTGACATCAGGGTCAAATCGCCACAGTGGCGGCCCATGATTTCAACGATAGAAATACGCTGGTGAGACGATGAAGTGTCACGTAGACGGTCAATCGCATCGATAACCGTGTTAAGCGCAGTGAGATAACCGATAGTGTAATCCGTGCCCGCGATGTCGTTATCAATCGTGCCCGGTAGACCGATACATGGGTAACCCATTTCAGTCAGCTTCTTCGCCCCCATGTACGAACCGTCACCACCGATTACCACCAAGGCTTCGATACCGTGCTCTTTCAGGTTCTCGATCGCCTTTTGGCGTACCGACTCCTCTTTGAACTCAGGAAAACGTGCCGAGCCCAAGAAAGTACCACCACGGTTGATCACATCAGAAACGCTCGAACGATCCAATTTCTCGATACGGTTTTCGTAAAGGCCAAGATAACCATCGTAAATTCCGTATACTTCAATGTCTGCAGAGAGTGCAGTGCGGACTACGCCACGTACTGCTGCGTTCATACCAGGGGCGTCACCGCCACTTGTCAAAACACCAATCTTCTTAATCATGCTCACCCTCGATTTTTGGGAATCTTATTTCAAAATATTACGTTAGTGGTTTACAGGCGGCCACCAACAAAATTCCTTTAACTGCGTAGTATGTTACCTTGCCCCACAAGGAATACTACTTTTATTTTGTAGACGTTAATGTAAGTTTTCTACTTATGTAAGAGTATTACAGCTTTGCTCATAACGGGAATTGATACACGTCAGTATCAAGGTTAATACTCACTCGCTAGAAAGATAGCCAACCCCCAGCCATTTGTCGCCTCTTCGCTAAGACTCCCAGTGATGAACCTTCTGTTTACGCTCTTTACCGAACACCACAGAATAGGGATCTTGGTGGATCAATACGTCTGCTTCGGGGAAGGTCGCCAACAGCGAATCTTCTACGCGATCCGAAATTCGATGCGCCTCAATCAGCGGTAGATGATCGTCGAGCTCAAGATGCAATTGGATGAAGCGCGTCGGCCCTGACATACGAGTTCGTAACTGATGCACGCCGTGCACCCCTTCCACAGAGAGACAACATGCTTTGATCTGAGCAAGCTCCTTATCGGGCAGCTTTCTATCGAGCAAGGTTTGAATCGCCTCTTTGACCATCTTATAGGCGCTAAACAGAATGTACCCGCCGATGATGATGGCAAACACCGCATCCGCCTGAGTAATACCAAACCAGCTGAGACCAAGCGCCAACATGATCGCAGCATTCATGTATAAGTCCGATTGGTAGTGCAATGAATCTGCGGCAATGGCTTGGCTGCCGGTTTTTTTCACCACATGGCGTTGAAATGTGACCAAACCGAACGTCACCAACATGGCGAAAAAGCTCACATAGACGCCATATTCAGGTGACACCAAGGCATGAGGACGGAAAAATCGGTCAACACCATTAAGAATCAGGAATACCGCAGAGCCTGAGATAAACATCGCTTGAGCCAGCGCCGCCAGCGATTCCGCTTTGCCGTGACCAAACGCATGTTCACGATCCGCAGGTTGAAGTGAGTAGCGCACCACCACCAGATTGACCAACGAAGCGGCAATATCGAGCATAGAGTCGATCAGTGACGCGAGTAGACTCACTGAGCCCGTCATCCACCAAGCGCCCACCTTGACCACCAGCAAGCCACTGGCGACAAGCGTAGCGGTCCATGCTGCCATCGTCACCAAACGTGCATATTCTTGTTTCATATCCGTTTTCTACGTTAAGCCATTGCAAAAATTGGCTTAAGTATAACCTTATGTGTGGTGAAAGTGCAGCCAAGCTCCAGAAACACAAAAGGCGACCCGAAGGTCGCCAAAGGCAGTAGAGAGCGATGATCAGTTTTTGTTCATGCGTTTTTGCATTTTCTCGCCACACTCTGTCGCGCGCTCTTGTTGCAGCTCAACAAACTTAGCTTTTTGCTCAGGTGTTAGTACGCTTAACATTTTGTGTTCTTTCTCTAGCATCTTCACACGACGCTCAGTCTGTTGGTCGACCATCTGTTTCGCCAATTCTTGTGCGGCCGCTTGATCGAAGGTGTCAGCCAGTACCAACGCTTGCACGCTCGCACGGTGCGCCTGCATCTGCGCTTGATGTGACTCAAAATTCTCTTTGAATTTCGCTTTCATTTCATCACGACCGGCTTCGCGCATCTCTTTAAGCTGTGCTTGCTGTTCTTCGGTTAGGTCCAGTTGACGCATGATGCCGCGATCCAGACCACCACGACACTCATCACGCGGCCCTTTGTGGTTATCTTTACCACCGCCACCGAACGCCCATGCGCTCGCAGTACCTAATGTGAGAGGGAGGACAACAGCAGCCAATACCATTTTTTTTGCAGTGTTCATAATCGTTACCTTTCTTGTTCAAGTTATTGTGTGGGGCTGTCTTCACAGCGCTTGAGTGTAGAATAGGCCATGCTAAGTAAAGTGACGTTTAGGCAGCGTAAAGAATCGTAAAGAGGAAAAATTAGTCTCAATCTCCAGACGATTTACCAGTACTATTAACTCAGTGACGTTTGTAAGAGTGGTAACTATGGCACACCTATTATTGATTGATGATGACACCGAACTCACCGGGCTATTGACTGAGGTGTTAACGTTTGAAGGCTTCACCATCTCCGAAGCGAACAATGGCGAAGAGGGATTAGCGCTGGTCAGCGATGAGATTGATCTCATCTTGCTCGATGTGATGATGCCCAAACTCAATGGTATGGAAACACTCAAACGTCTACGAGAAAAGTGGCAAACACCCGTACTGATGCTCACCGCGAAAGGGGAAGAGATCGATCGCGTCATCGGCCTCGAACTCGGTGCCGATGATTACCTACCCAAACCATTCAGTGACCGTGAACTGCTCGCACGTATCCGAGCGATTCTGCGTCGCACCCAAGGTAAATCGGCGAGCAAAAACGGCGACTGCATCGAATACCAAGATCTTAAAGTCTATCCGGGCAAGCAAGAAGCCTATTGCCAAGGTGACTTACTCGAACTGACGACCACAGAATTCGCTTTGTTGAGCCATTTTGTGCAAAACCCAGGTGAAACACTCACCAAAGAAGCGTTAAGTTTGGATGTGCTAGGCAAGCGACTGGCGGCGTTTGATCGCGCCATTGACATGCACGTCTCCAACCTGCGTAAAAAGCTGCCAGAGCGCGCTGACGGCAAGCCACGGATCAAAACCTTACGTGGCCGCGGCTACTTGTTGGTTGAGGAAAACTGATGCGTTTACCGAAAATCACTAGCTTGTATGGACGCATCTTCGCCATCTTTTGGTTTACCATGTTTTTGGTGCTGATGGCGGTGCTCTCCCTCCCCCATCTCGATCCAAGAAAAGCACGAGACATTCCGAGCACTCACCTCAATGACTTAAGGGAAGTGCGAGACAGAGTCGAGCAACGCTTTGCCGGAGAGTCCAACCTCGCGCGGATATTGTTCCAACTTGAAGGGCCACGCAGGCAAGGTAATGATGGTGGAAGGCCACCAAAAGACAGCGGCCCGCGTTTCTATGTATCGGATATCGATGGCAACATACTGACGTCGCAAGACCCGAAAGATTTCAAGATTCGTGCACTGCAAAACTTTATCACCAGCGTCGAGTTAGCCGAAGCGCCCAAGCAGAAGCTCTACGGCCATTATATGCTTGCCGGCCCTATTCCGGTGACGTTAGCCAAGCAGCCTCTGTTGCTATACGTCGGCATCAAGTGGAATCAACCCGCGCCGTTTATCCTTAATCTGTTTGATCGACCACTCCAGCTTTTACTGGCAGTCATGTTGGTGAGCACCCCGCTACTGTTGTGGCTTGCTTGGGCACTGAGCCAACCTGCAAGACGTCTCGAACGCGCAGCAAAACGCGTCGCCGCTGGTGAATTTGAGGTGGACCCGCAGTTGGAGAAAGGCACCAGCGAATTTCGTCAAGCCGGAGAAAGTTTTAACCAGATGGTGGAAGCCGTTAATCAGATGATCTCGGGGCAGCAGCGCTTACTCTCTGACATCTCTCACGAACTGCGTTCACCGCTCACTCGGCTCAGAATGGCGACCGGTCTTGCCGTGCGTAAGCAAGGAGAGAGCACCGAGCTGACGCGCATCGATACCGAGGCTCAGCGCCTTGAGCAGATGATTGGTGAGCTGTTGGAGTTGTCGCGCATTCAAGTCAACAGTCACATGGTGCGAGAAAAACAAGCCTTGAGCAGCTTGTGGGAAGCCATCTTCTGTGACGCGCAATTTGAGGCAGAGCAAATGAGTAAAAACCTGCGCTACGATGCGATTCCTAATCGCACCATTTCAGGCAACCCCAAACTGCTCATGAGCGCGGTGGACAACGTAGTGCGCAATGCGATTCATTACGGCGAAGACAAAATCGACATCCAACTTCACGTCGCCGATGACGCCGTCCAAGTTATCGTTGATGACAACGGCGAAGGGGTGCCAGACGATGAACTGGAGTCGATATTCCGACCTTTCTACCGAGTCTCCACGGCGCGAGACAGACACAGCGGCGGAACCGGTCTTGGCCTGGCAATTACCGAAAGCGCAATACGCCAACACAGTGGCACAATCAAAGCGAGCCGCAGTCCGCTAGGTGGATTACGCGTGACGATTTGTCTGCCGCTGTGCCAATAAATCATGCGTTGTCATGGAAGGTCGCAATACCCACATCAACCTTACAGTTGATAATCGATCTCATTATCATTTAAAGTAAATTCTCCAAACATGGAGGATTTACGATGGTGCACCAATTTCCTGAACTTCCTTATGCGTATGATGCGCTTGAGCCTTATATCGACGCAAAAACCATGGAAGTTCACTACAGCAAACACCACAGAACGTATTTTGATAAGTTCTGCGCGGCAATCAAAGACAGTGAACTAGAGCAGCAGTCGCTGCGTCGCATTTTTGCCAACATCTCCTCACTGGCCCCCGCTGTTCGCAATAACGGTGGTGGCTATTACAACCACGTCCTGTATTGGAACTGCATGACGCCCAATGGCGGTGGTATGCCCAGCGGCGAGCTTGGCCGCGCCATCGAGGAGACCTTTGGCAGCTTTACCGAGTTCCAACAGCAGTTTAGCGACGCTGCGATCAATACCTTTGGCTCCGGTTTCGCTTGGCTGATCGTCAAAGATAATCAACTGGTGATTACCTCGACCAGCAATCAAGACAATCCCCTCATGGACGTGGCGGCCATCCAAGGCGAGCCCATTTTGGCCTTGGATGTGTGGGAGCATGCCTACTACATCAGCTACCAAAATCGCCGCCCTGACTACATTAACGCGTGGTGGAATGTCGTCAACTGGGAGGCGGTCGCAGAGAATTATCATCAAGCGCTGAGCTAATTAGACCGACAACAAAACAGACTAACAACGTCACACGGCACTTGGCGGTGTTTCATCACCGCCTTATACTCTTGGGTCTTATCAGAAAAAAGTAACCAAAACCATGTTTGATATTGCCCTATTTGAACCCGAAATCGCCCCGAATACGGGCAACATTATTCGCTTGTGCGCAAACTGTGGCGCTAACCTGCACTTAATTGAGCCATTAGGATTTGATTTAGAAGAGAAAAAAGTGCGCCGCGCCGGTTTGGACTACCATGATCTCGCGCGCGTCACTCGTCACAAAGACTACTCGGCATTTCTCGAATATCTGCAAAAAGAGCGCAGCGAATACCGCATTTTTGCTTGCACAACCAAAACCACAGGCCACCATGTAGACGCCCAATTCCAACTAGGCGATGTGTTACTGTTTGGTCCGGAAACTCGTGGCCTGCCAGCTGAATTGATCGAAAGCATGCCAATGGAGCAGCGTATTCGCATTCCTATGATGCCAGACGCACGTAGCTTAAATTTGTCCAATGCGGTTGCGATCATCGCTTTTGAAGCGTGGCGACAAATGGGCTTTGAAGGGGCACAGTAGGCGTCAGTTCCTAGAAGTGAGTGCCTAGTTCCTAGAATTCGACTTCTAGGAACTAGGAACTAGGAACTAAAATCCTCACCTACGGACGAGCAACGAAACCTACCGCTTCATACGCTTTCTTCAGCGTCTCAGCGGCACGAGCAGACGCTTTCTCCGCACCTTGCTTCATCACTTGATCCATGTAAGCACGATCGGCACGAATACGGTGGTATTCCGCTTGAATCGGCTCAAGCATCGCCACCAGCGCTTCACCCACGTCTTTCTTAAATGGACCGTACATTTCTACGCCTTGGTACTTGGCTTCAATCTCTGCAAAGCTCATACCTGTCGCCGCCGAGTAGAGGCCCATTAGGTTTGAAATGCCCGCTTTGTTGTCCCAATCGTGGGCGATACGTGGTGGCGTTTCTGTATCGGTTTGCGCCTTGTTGATCTTTTTAAGAATCGATTTCGGCTCTTCCAACAGCGTAATCACGTTCTTGCGGTTATCATCCGACTTCGACATCTTCTTGGTCGCATCCTGAAGGCTCATAACACGCGCATTCACGGTTGGAATGTACGGCTCTGGCACTTCAAAGATTGGCTGCTCAGGCGAGTAGATGTTGTTAAAGCGGTTGGCGACATCACGCGCCAGCTCAAGATGCTGCTTCTGGTCACTGCCGACCGGAACTTGATGCGCGCCGTAAAGCAGAATGTCGGCTGCCATCAACACAGGGTAATCGAACAGACCAACGTTGACATCGCCAAACTGACTAGAGGTGTCTTTCGAGTAGCGCGCTGATTTGTCTTTAAACTGGGTCATTCGGCCCAGTTCACCCATTTGGGTGTAACAGTTAAGAAGCCAACCAAGTTGAGCATGTTCCGGTACGTGGGACTGGACAAATAACGTGCTCTTCTTCGGATCAACGCCCACTGCGAGACAAATTGCCAATGCATCTAGAGTTGCTTCATGCAGTGCTTTCGGGTCTTGACGCACTGTGATGGCATGAAGGTCAACCACACAATATTGGCAATCATAATCGTCTTGCATCTGCTGCCATTGACGTAGAGCACCCAAGTAGTTACCGATACTTAGTTCACCTGACGGTTGAACACCACTCAATACGATGGGTTTGCTCATTAGAATGATTCCTTTGACTTCTTAATCTTAATAAATGAAAAAACCGCGCCCAGCCTGACGCCGACACGGTTTATCCAGTGTACTCATTAACGAGTATTTTGGAAGCGATTTCGTTGCGCTTAAGCGCAAACCGCGACCACTTCGAGTAAATCTGCGATGGTATCGGCGACGTAGTCCGGCTGTGAGTCGGAAATCGCTTCGCCGTGGTTGTAGCCGTAGGTCAAACCAAACGAGTAACACCCTGCGTTCTTCGCCGCAAGAATGTCGTTTTTCGAGTCGCCGACCATCAGCATCTGTTTGGTACCACAGTGGTGCTTTTCAAGCAGCCAGTTGAGCGCCATCGGGTTGGGTTTCTTTTCTGGGAAGGTATCACCGCCGATGATGTCACTGAAGTAATGATCAATACCATGCTGTGCGAGCACATCAGGCACGAACTTACTCGGCTTGTTTGTCACCAATGCTAGGGTGAAACCTTGCTCATGCAACGCCGCTAACGTCTCTTTTACTTGAGGGTAAAGATGGCTCAGCTTGTGTCCACCTTGGGCGTAAAAGTCATCAAAGAGGTGACGAGCTTTGACTAACAGCGCAGGATCAAGATCGGGGTCAAGCGTTAAGCTGCGAGATAAGGTGCGGCCAATCAACACATCGGCACCGTTACCGACGTAATCACGCACCTCTTCTTCCGCCACCGGCGCATAACCGAGCGCTTCGACAGCCGCGGAGGCGGCAACCGCGAGATCCGGCACACTGTCGAGCAAGGTGCCATCAAGATCGAACGCGATCAATTTAATGTCATTCATGAATATTCCTAATGGTTGAGCGGCGACTTTTTTAGTCACTCTTAGGGCGGGCATGATTGACCCGCCAGGTCACTTTATATGGGCAAACAGCCAAATTGGATTACTGAGTTATGACTTCACTTTGGCCAGCTCAGCGCGCATCTCATCGATTACGGCTTTGTAATCCGGCTGATTGAAAATGGCGGAACCGGCGACAAACATATCCGCGCCCGCTTCTGCGATTTCACGAATGTTATCCACCTTCACTCCACCATCAATTTCTAAACGAATGTCACGGCCTGATTTATCAATCATAGCGCGAACGGCACGCAGTTTATCTAGCGTGTGAGGAATGAATGATTGACCACCAAACCCAGGGTTTACTGACATCAATAGGATCAGATCGACTTTATCCATAATGTACTCAAGGTGAGCCAGTGGCGTTGCAGGATTGAGCACCACACCCGCCTGACAACCATGCTCTTTGATCAGTTGCAGTGTGCGGTCTACGTGTTCAGAGGCTTCGATATGGAAAGTGATCATTGATGCCCCCGCCTTAGCAAAGTCCGGGATGATACGATCCACGGGCTTTACCATCAAGTGCACATCAATAGGGGCGGTGATGCCATAGTCACGCAGCGCTTGGCAAATAGGTGCGCCAAACGTCAGGTTAGGTACGTAGTGGTTGTCCATCACATCAAAGTGAACCACATCGGCACCGGCGGCGAGCACCTTTTCGACGTCCTCACCAAGGCGAGCAAAATCGGCCGACAAAATGGATGGAGCAATAAGAAAATCTTTCATACCTGACCTCTGTTAGGTTGCGCTGAATAATCGTTGCGCAATTCTACCTAAGCTGGCGGTAGGAATACAGTGGCTATTTGCTTTCACCTGGTTGGAATAGTGCGAGCAGCTCATCGACTTTATTGCGCCCTGCACCATTGCGGCTGATGGTCCGTTTAACCTTGACCACGTTCAACTGCGCGCCATGATACAGGCGTCTGGTGAGCGTTGTGTCATGGTTAGAAATCAGCACGGAGATACCACGCTCTTTGGCCGCACGCTCAGCGACATCAGCCAAGGCGGCTTGATCATCGAGTGAAAAGCCATTGCCCGCGTAAGAGGTAAAGTTGGCGGTCGTCGACAGCGGCGCATAAGGCGGATCGCAATACACCACACTGCCCTTGCGCGCGCGTTTGAACGTCTCGGCGTAGCCCTCACAGACAAAGGTGGCCTTCTTGGCTTTCGCGGCAAAAAACTCCAACTCAGCTTCTGGGAAGTAAGGCTTTTTGTACGAACCAAACGGTACATTGAAGCCGCCTTTTTTGTTGTAACGACACAGGCCGTTAAAACCGAAACGGTTCATATACAAAAATGCAAGAGAGCGATAGAAGGTGTCATCACTTTGGTTAAACTCGGCGCGGATCGCCAAATAGGCTTCTTTGCGATTGTTCTCTGGGGTAAACCAGCGCTTCGCCTCAGGGATGTAGCTCTCAGGGTTGTCTTTGAGCAGATTGTAGAGATTGATGAGATCAGGGTTGATGTCTGCCAGCAGGTACTGCTCATAATCCGTATTAAGAAACACAGAACCAGCACCAACGAACGGTTCAACCAACTTACGACCTTCAGGCAGGTAGCGTTGGATATCTTCGACCAGACCGTATTTTCCACCTGCCCACTTGAGGAAGGCTCGCTGCTTCTTCATCTACTGCTCTATTTATCAACCACAAAATAAGGGGCGGAATGTATCATATTTACCGCCCCGACCAAAGCACTTGCCTACGCAACTGCGAATGACGCGAACAAATCGTCGTTATTCGACTCTCTCCAACTCGCTCTGCACCTGACCGAGCGATTTTGCCCATGGGTCAAGCTGTTGCAACGCCTCAGGAAGCGTCTGCACCGCATCTCGCGCCAGTTGAATGGTAGGGTAGTTTTGGTAAGTGACAATAAACCACTCCACCCCGCTTCTGACCGTAGGGTAAATGAAGACTTGATTGGCCAATTGGTGTGTATCAATAAAGCGCTGCACCTCTTCTAAGCTGTTCACTGCCGCCAGCTGCAAGGTGTAGCTGCGTGGCGAAAAGCTTTTCAATTCATCTTTAGTGAAGGAGAAACGGATCACCACCTCTGGCTCTGGCTGCGTGTCTACTTGCGGTGCGCTCTCTTGTTCAGCTTGGGGGGCAGACTCGGGAATCGATGCTTCCACCACCTCATCAATCGGCGTCGTATCGGCCTGTTCTGGTTTACCTTCAAGCAAAGCATCCACCACTTCAGAAGTAATGACCACACGCTGATGGGTATCATCAGGATTGCCGACACTCGACACTTCACTGGTCACGCTTGGTGGCAAGGACGCAGAGTCATCCTCGGCATTGGTCAGAGAGGGGTCGGTCACCGGCTCAGGCTCGACGGTCTTCGCTTCACTCGTTTGCGTGTCTGGAGCGGGCGTTTCGGGCAGAGTTGGAATGACCGTTTGCTCCAAGTTTTGACTGATTTGCTGGGCTTTCTCATCTGGGGTGGGCTGATTAATTAACCACCAGTAACCACCGCCGATCAGCAATAACAGGACAATAATCACCAACGCCATATTCAACGGTGATGCGACAATCGAGCGGATAATGATCCTTTTTTCCACTTTCTGTTCCCCTAGCGCCATAATTTTACCGGGCCGACGCGCGACACTGCGGTATGCATTTCTCACTCGTTTTTCCATGTCGTCTTCGACATATCGAATCACGAGGTGCTCAAAAAATCGTTCCGCTTCGTGCTCAGACAGCGGCTCGATATCAAAATCTATTGGTTTATGCTCTTGGCCGTAACTCAATCGCGTCAACAAAGGCTCAAGGCTATTGGATGCCGCAAAGAGCACCACATTGACGTTCCACTGCGGGCGCTCTTGCGCCTCAAGGACTAACATCCACAGTTCTGAAATGAACGACTCACTCAACAAGTGCGCGTCGTCGATTACGATCAACACATCACAGCGCTCTCCCTCCATTAAACGAATAAAGGATTCAGACAAGGCGTCTGCAGGGTTAAACAGAGGTTCAGAAAAAAGCTGAGAGAGGACGGTAAGGCGTCGTTGAGATTCGTCCTGATTGGGGTGACACAAAAGCAGAGATTGGTTTTTGTCTGGCGACCACGCCTCTAAAAATCGCTGCGCAAGCCAAGTTTTGCCCGCACCACTTTCGCCACCAATGGTGACGAGGTTGGATCCAAAGTTAGTCAGCAGTTGCAGGCGTTCCAGCAACTCAGTTTGAGAGTCTAACTCCAAAACACGCGGGGAGCTCATTGCATCATCCTAAGACGTAGAGTGCGCAGCGACCTAAGCCACTGCGCCACAGTTCAATCAATTACAGCGTGCGCCCATAGTCGATTGCGTCTCGTAACACGGACTCTGGGACACCTTTCACCACATCGGCACTACCAATGCTGGTCGGTAGAACCAATCTCAATTCACCAGAAAGCACTTTCTTATCGCGCATCATGTGTTTGATAAAGTCATCAAATGACATGCTGTCTGGTGTGTGGATTGGCAGCTTGGCTCTTTTTAGTATAGAGACAATTCTCTCCACTTGCTGCTCATCAATAAGCCCTTGAAGCTGAGCGGTTTTTGCAGCCATCACGGTACCCGAAGAGACCGCTTCACCGTGGAGCCAATTACCATACCCTAACTCAGCCTCAATCGCATGACCAAATGTATGACCTAGATTCAACAACGCGCGAATTCCAGATTCTTTCTCATCTTGCGCCACCACTTCCGCTTTGATTTGGCAGCAACGCGCAATGGCGTAAGTGAGTGCTTGTTGATCTAACGCGTACAGCGCATCGAGGTTCTCTTCCAACCAGACAAAGAAATCGTGATCGTAGATGATGCCGTATTTGATCACTTCCGCCATACCCGCGGCAAACTCTCGCTCGGGCAAGGATGCCAAACAGTCGGTGTCAATGATCACCGCTTTAGGCTGGTAGAATGCGCCGATCATGTTCTTGCCAAGCTTGTGGTTAACGGCGGTTTTTCCGCCCACCGATGAGTCGACTTGAGAAAGCAAGGTCGTCGGGATCTGAATGAAATCCACCCCACGCTGATAACAGGCCGCCACAAAGCCAACCAAATCACCGATCACCCCGCCGCCGAGGGCAATGAGCACCACATCACGCGCAGTATTGCCTTCCAATAGGTAGGTCATGACGGTGTTGAATGTCTCTAGCGATTTGTATTGTTCGCCATCAGGCAGTGCCAACACTGACGCGTCGCAATCGAGCTCGGCCAGTTGGGCTAAAAGAGTCTCAGCATAAAGAGGTTCAACGGTGACGTTCGTAATCACCACGACTTTTTGCTTAGCTTTAAGAAGGGAAAGTTGGGCCGGATCGCGAAACAATCCGGCACCAATCGAAATGGGATAGCTACGTTCGCCTAAGCTGACCGTAATCCGTTCCATGGGAATCTCCAAATGCGAATAAAGAGTGGCTGTTAACCTTCTTCTAGCATTTTTACGATCTGGTTGGCTACCACTTTTGCACTTTGATCGTCAGTACGGACCGTGTAATCCGCAATTTCTTCATAAAGTGGGTTACGTTCCGCAGCCAAAGCTTCAAGAACTTCACGTGGTTTGTCCGTTTGAAGCAGCGGACGTTTTTTGTCACGGTTTGTACGGGCAAGCTGTTTTTCGATCGTTGTTTCTAGGTAAACAACAATGCCACGTGCAGAGAGACGATTACGGTTTTCTTTGCTCTTAATTGAGCCACCACCGGTTGCCAGAACAATACCTTGTTCTTGAGTTAGGTCTTCGATCACTTTTTCTTCGCGCGCTCGGAAACCGTCTTCACCTTCAACGTCAAATACCCATGCGATATCTGCGCCAGTGCGCTCTTCAATTTCAGTGTCAGAATCAACAAACTCCATATGAAGTTGTTGAGCGAGATGACGACCAATGGTGCTTTTGCCGGCGCCCATTGGGCCAACAAGGAAAATATTGCGTTTTTCAGCCATGTTTAGCAGTAATTTACAACGTTAATTCAATGACATCGCCACAAGAGAGGCCAGTATAAAACTTGCCAAGAAAGTGCTTGTGGCACCGATTCCTCACAGATAATTCGTGATAAGACCCGAAATTATCTAGATCTGGTGCCACTAATGCAAACTATTTTTACTTAAGCTTAATAATAACGCCTCATCTTATTGCAAGACGACCTTAGGCGTGACAAAGATCAGCAGCTCACTTTTGCCCATTTTCTGGTAACTTCGCTTAAATAGCGCCCCAAGTAGGGGTAAATCCCCCAATAACGGCACCTTATCGACAGAATCCGTCACACTATGTTGAAAAATGCCGCCCAGCACGACCGTTTCGCCGTTCTCCACCAGCACTTGTGTACCGATGCGCTGCGTATCGATCGCCACTGCCTCACCCGTGCCGGTTTTCACCACTTGACCCGGTCTATCTTGCGTGACACTCAAATCTAACACCAAGCGGTTGTCTGGCGTGATTTGTGGTGTGACTTTCAAACTTAGTACCGCCTTTTTGAAGGTCACACTGGTGGCGCCACTCGAAGAGGACTCCAGATAGGGAATTTCCGTTCCTTGCTCGATATAGGCGGGCTTTTTATTGGTGGTGATCAAACGAGGGCTAGAGATCACCTCCGCTTTGGATTCACTCTGCATGGCAGACAACTCCAAATCGAGCAGCGTCCCTGAGCCCAGTTTGGCGACCTGAAACGCGATTGACGAGGCATTCGCCGCCGTTGCCCCTAAGTTGACGTTCAAAAAGTCATCCACGGGTAGCGTATCTTGGTCAAGCAAGCCGCGCTGG
Source organism: Vibrio sp. R11-SG3-ISO3-SZ (assembly GCF_059834345.1). NCBI lineage: Bacteria > Pseudomonadati > Pseudomonadota > Gammaproteobacteria > Vibrionales > Vibrionaceae > Vibrio > Vibrio sp. R11-SG3-ISO3-SZ. The sequence continues at coordinate 18,006 of NZ_JCBDGX010000019.1, read as the reverse complement.
TACAGGTTGCTCTCAATGCTTCCACCCACGGTATTGTTGCCATTGGTCGAGGTAAAGCCCCAACGCACGCCAAGCTCATCAAGGTTACCCTCGTTAACAGTCACAATCCGCGCTTCAATTTGCACTTGCTTGACGGGCACATCGAGCGATTCCACTATTTCTCGCACCACATCGATATTCTCTTTTAAATCACGGATCAGTAAGGCGTTAGTTCGCTCATCAATACTGAGTGAACCTCGCTCTGAGAGCATGCTCATTGCACTCTCGCCGCCAATCATATCGGCAATGTCCGACGCTTTGGCAAACTTCACTTTGATGATCTCCGAGCTAAGTTCACCAAGCTCCGCCTCTAAGCGCGCTTTTTCTAGCGCCTCTTTTTCCCGCAGATCTAACTCGGCTTTAGGCGCCACCAGCACGACATTGCCATCCACACGCTTATCGAGCCCTTTAACTTGTAAGATGATGTCGAGCACCTGCTGCCAAGGTACACCATCAAGACGCAGCGTTAAGTTGCCTTTGACGGAGTCGGACACCACCAAGTTGAACTGGTTGTAATCGGCAATGAGCTGCAAAACGTTGCGCACCGGAATATCTTGGAAGTTAATCGAAATGGTTTTGCCTTCCTTTTCCATAATATTGACCGGTTTTGCCGCCTCCTCTTTGCTCACTTTTTTGACTAAGACCTCAAGGTAACTGCCATTGAGGCTGTAGTCGTAGCTGTACTCACCCTCGATATCGGCAATCAATAGCGTGCTTGGCTGTTTGCGAAACACTTCGATTGACTTCACCTGGGTGGAAAAGTCTTTGACATCGAGTACATACAGCTTGTCATCGGGCACCTGGGTATTGAGCAGTTCAATGCTCAACCCCTCTTGCGCTTTTTGTAAATCCACCGCGACCTTAGGGCTTTGCAACTGCACAATGATTTTGGCGTGCTGCTGTTTATCCACTCGAAAGTCGATGTCCACCAGACGGTTGGGTTCATTGCTCGTCGCCAATACGGCGCTACTAAATACAAGCAACCATAAGGCCATTAAGCCACAGGTAAACCGCGTGTGTTTTCTTGGGGGGAGGAATCCTTTCACCATGATTTCATCTCAATTATTAACATCTATTTAAGCGCCAGTTTGACGTTGCGGGTATTCCAGCAACCTAAGCCATCTGGCAAAGTCTCATTTATCGTTAGGTAACTTTGGGTTACTTTGGTTATTTTTCCGTTGTTGACGCCAATGTATTGTCCGCGCGTCGCTTTAATCACTTCGCCCGTCGGCACCTGAATCAGCGCAGAAATCGCGCCTTGACTGCTCATCACACCGGTCAAACGCAGTTTGCTAAGGGGGTAGCGCTCTAAACGACCACTTTTGCGCCGAGGCTCGGGCTGCCAACAATCCACCTTGGCGACGGGTTGGTTCATCACAATGGCCACTTTAGGCAGGACAAAAGGCTCTCTCAGATCGTGCGCTTGATAGGCACTGGCCTTGAACTCAAGTACCGGTGCCAGCGAGGCCACTTGATGACGCGCGCTTGACTCGATCTGCTGACGAAATTGATCCAACGGCGCTTGATTGGCTTTACATCCGGCGAGTAACAAAGCGCAGCCCATCAGCGCTCCCCATGTCGAGCATGAGAGACGGCGGTTATTGTTCATCTTTCACCTCCGGTTTAAATTGGTAGGTGTAGGCGCGCACACGAAAGTGCAGCGTACTGCTCTCTTGGCTGACCCGCTGCCAATCGACATCGTCAAAATTGATGATGCGCGGTAGCTGCGCGATCGCCTGTGAGAACTGGCCAATATTGTGGTAATCGCCCGTCAGTTCGATATTGAGCGGCAAGCGGTAGAGAAACTCTTTATTTTGCTTTTCACCCCAATCGATGCGAGTAAAGGTGAGTGAGTGCTTCAACCCTTGCTCATTGACCGCAGCCAACATGCTCGCCAGCTCTTTCTGCACCGGCAGTTGGCGTGATAAATAGTCGTAGCGCTGTGAAAGCTCATCCAACTGCGCTTTTAACTGCGGCAGCGCCGCCACTTTATTCGCCTTGATGGTGGCCGTGGTTTTGAGCACTTGCTCCTTGTCGATTTGCCGTTGCAACTGCTCGTTACTCGGTTTCAAGTAAAACCAGTACCCCACCCCCTGCAGCAACAAAATCAAGACTGCAATGACGCCCAATTGCGGCAACAACGGCCATTCGGGTAACTCTTCAAAATCCAAATCGGTGTAACTGGCCATCACTGCGCTCCTTGTCGATTCGCGTCATCTTGATAGAGCAGAGAAAACGAGACGTGAAAAGTCTGAAACTGTTTACCAAAACGTTGTTTACCCAGCACAATCGAGTGCATTTCTACGTTACTGAGCTGAGAAGACTTTTCTAAATTGTCGAGCATGGTCGCCAGTCGCGAGGTGGTATCACTGATGCCTGACACCTCTAGTTGCTGACCATTCATCTTGATCTTGTCGACATACACACCTTGCGGGATCATCGCAGGGATGAGGTTCATGAAATCGGTGGTTTTATTGCGCTGCTGTTGCAACTCCTCAACCACCGAAAGTCGGGTCAATAACGCTGAGTGCTCTTTTTCCACTTGCTTTAGGTTGTCAATTTGCTTGTCGAGGCTCGCAATGTAGCGATTGAGGTAATCCAACCTCTGCTGCTGCAACCCTTTTTGATAGTCGAGATACGCCCCCGCGCCCCATTGGACACCGCCAGCGAGCAGAACGCCGAGCACAACCAGCGAGAAAAATCGGCGTCGATGACGCGCCTTGAGCGCCTCTCGCCAAGGCAACAAATTGAGACTATGCAGCATGGCGATTCTCCATCCACTGAAGGCCTCTTAGTGCCAGCCCCGCGGCGGTGGCAAAGGCAAAGCCCGGCTTCTTGTTGCCTTTGCTCGCCCCTTGAACTTTGCTCGCGCCTTGAAATAACGCCAAAGGATCGAGCGATTCAAACTTGAGCTGTAAACGGTTTACCACCGCATCTTGCAACAGCACCTGCAATTGAGGGTCGCATGCGGCACCACCGGTAAGCCAGACGCCCTCAATCTCCCGATTGCTCATCGACGAGACCAGTTGAATGTGGCGCTGCAACTTATCCATTACCTCTCGGACAAAACGTTGCTCACCGCTTTCAAGGGACTCGCTCGGGTGATGAGTCACACTTTGTGTGCCAACAGGGAACTCTTTGCACAAAGGCGGTTTGTCCCATACATCAATGCACACCGAGGCCTGAGTAAAACCGACATCGAGCAGCAGCCAGTTTTTGCGCTGCTGAATACGCGCGGCCTCGTGCCATATTTGCGTCAAACCGTAAGCTTGCACATCAAGTAGCACAGGCTCAAAGCCAGCTTTGCTGGTGGCGTCTACACGGCTATCGACCAGCTCTTTGCGGGTCGCAAACACTTGGTAACTGGCGGTGGCATGGCGCTGAGCTTGCGGATCTATCGCAACAAAGTCTAAATTCAGATCTTCGACTGGAAATGGCGATTGATGAGAAAAGGCCTGAAAGATGGCGAACTCTCTTTCAGAACCGGAAAGTTCGCTATCTATTTGTAATACCTTGCTAATTACGGCGTTGTCGGGCACACACAAAGCGGCCTTGCGACTAAATAGTGGCAACCCCTTTCTTAGTTCTTTGAGTTTCTTTACAATTTTCTGATAATTGAGCAGGTGATTATCAGAGAATATGTCCGCCTCAATGGGAATCTCGTGATAACCCACCAAGGCGAATGTGTCTTTAACAGGCTTGAGCACCACGGCTTTAATGCTGTAGCGGCCGATGTCTATGCCTGTAACCAATGTTCTACCCATACCGCGTTGCTCCCTATTGAAATGCTTAGCTCGCGCGCTTACTGAATTGATGGTTTAATAAGCACTAAGAAAAAGCATGAGCTAAAGTTTCAGCTTACAGTACAAGGGTTTGCATATTAGCGACCTATAATTTCAGGAATTCTCCGGTGAAGTTCATAAAGCGATTATTCATTTTTACATTGGTTTGCATGATTCTTGGAGTCGGTACAATTTTCGGTTTCTATTTTTATGTCAAACCGGACCTCCCCGACGTCGCCACTCTTCGAGATGTGGAACTGCAAACACCGATGCAGGTGTTCAGCCAAGACGGCAAACTGATTTCTCAGTTCGGTGAGAAGCGCCGCATTCCGGTCAGCTATGACGACATCCCTCAACATTTGATTGAGGCACTGATCGCCACTGAAGACAGTCGCTTTTACGATCACCCAGGTATCGACCCGATCGGTATTACCCGAGCGGCGGTCGTGGTGGCCATGTCTGGTTCGGCCAAACAAGGGGCGAGTACCATTACTCAGCAGTTGGCGCGTAACTTCTTCCTCTCTAATGAGAAGAAGATCATGCGTAAAATCAAAGAGATTTTTATCGCGATTCACATCGAGCAGCTGCTATCCAAACAAGAGATTATGGAGCTCTATGTCAATAAGATCTTCTTGGGCTACCGCTCTTACGGCTTTGGCGCCGCCGCGCAGGTCTATTTTGGCAAAGATCTTCAGCAGCTCACGCTGAGCGAGCTCGCGACGTTGGCGGGGATGCCTAAAGCCCCATCGACGATGAACCCTATCTACTCTCTTGAACGTGCGACGAATCGTCGTAACGTGGTTCTTGGCCGTATGCTGAGCGAAAACTACATTACGCAGCAAGAGTACGACCAAGCGAGAGAAGAGCCGATCGTGGCACGCTACCACAGCGCCGATATCGAATTGAGCGCTCCGTATGTGGCGGAACTGGCGCGCGCGTGGATGGTGGCTCGCTACGGTGAAGACGCCTACACCTCGGGGATGAATGTTTACACAACCGTAGATTCTAAACTGCAAGCCGCCGCCAATGACTCGGCCATCAATAACCTACTCGCTTATGACGAGCGTCACGGTTACCGCGGGGCAGAAACCGTGTTGTGGAAACCCAGCGCGGCGCCATTGTCGACTCAAGCTATCGAAGAGGCATTAAAGAAGGTGCCGACCTACGGCCAATTAACGCCCGCCGTGGTATTGGATGTGGCGGCGAAGCAAGCCACCGTATGGGTGAAAGGCAGCGGTGAGCAGACCTTAAACTGGGACGGCCTTAAATGGGCACGCCGCTTTTTGACCGATGAGCGTCAAGGCCCCGCGCCGAGTAAAGCCGGTGATGTCGTGACCGTCGGCGAACAAATTTGGGTCCGTCAGGTCGCCGTCGACGATGACAGCGCGATGTGGCGGCTCAGCCAAGTCCCTAACGCCAATACCGCCTTTGTGGCCATGAACCCTGAAAACGGCGCAGTCCTATCACTGGTCGGTGGCTTTAACTTCGTCCATAACAAGTTTAACCGTGCGACCCAGTCGGTTCGTCAGGTTGGCTCAAGTATCAAGCCCTTTATCTATTCCGCGGCGCTCGACAAAGGCTTAACCTTAGCCAGCTTGATCAACGACGCCCCCATCAACCAGTGGGATCGCAGCCAAGGCACGGCGTGGCGTCCGAAAAACTCACCGCCAACCTACACCGGCCCGACACGCCTACGTATCGGTCTGGCGCAATCGAAAAACGTGATGGCGGTGCGCGTGCTGCGTGAAGTCGGTCTTGATGAGACCCGCGAGTACTTGACCCGCTTCGGCTTTGATATCGAGCAACTGCCTCGCTCTGAAACCATTGCCTTGGGTGCCGGCAGTTTAACTCCGGTTAAGATGGCTCAAGGCTATTCCGTGTTTGCCAACGGTGGTTACTATGTGGAACCTTTCTACATCAGTAAGGTAGAAGGTCCGTTTGGTGAACCCGAATTTGCCGCCAATCCGAAAATCGTCTGCCGTGCAGACTGTGATAGCGAGGCCCTGAGTGCATCGCCTCAAACTGATTCAAACACTGCGACAATCAACGACTTCAACGAGCAAGATGTTGAGTTGCCCATCAGCGATGCGGTGCAATACGCACCGCAAGTGATCTCTGAACAAACAGCATTTTTAATGCGTGAGATGATGTACAGCAACATCTGGGGCGGCGGTAACTGGCGCGAAGGCACCGGCTGGAACGGCACCGGTTGGCGTGCCCAGCAACTTGAGCGCCGCGATGTGGGCGGTAAAACCGGTACCACCAACGACTCCAAAGATACTTGGTATAACGGTTACGGTCCGGGCATGGTGGCGATCGCTTGGGTTGGATTTGATGACCACAACCGTACACTCGGCCGCACAACGCCGAACGCCAACTTAGCGCAAAATCCGATCTCAGGCGCAGAGTCAGGCGCGAAAACCGCGGAGCCAGCATGGGTGGACTTTATGAAAGTGGCATTGAATGGCGTACCAGAGCAGGACAAAACGATCCCTGAGAACATTGTGCGAGTGCGAATTGACCGAGATTCTGGTCTGCTGACCAACCGTTTTGACGCCAGTGCGATGTTCGAGTATTTCCTCGAAGGAACCGAGCCGACCAAATACGTCAGTGAAGATTTAGGTCCCTCTATCTACTCATCGAACAGTGAAGGAGAAGAGCTGTTCTAATCGGTTTGATAGAGAGGAAGAGAAAGGGATGGCGCGCGCCATCCCTTTTTAGTTTGTACTGAGTGTTAGTTGATGACTAACTTCTCTTTGATGGTTTTCGCCAGCAGCTCAAACCGCTCTCTTAGTGGCGAGCCTGGACGATAGGCCACCACTATCGTCCGAGACGGCACAGGATTGACCGCCTTGACGTAACACACGCCATCTTTTTGCTTTTCGTGCGGAATAGACAACTGCGGCAGTAAAGTGATACCGGCTCCGGCTGCCACCATGTTTCTTAGGGTTTCAAGACTGGTGGCTTTAAAGCGCTCATCATCTTTGGCTCCGGCCGCGAAACAAAAGCCGAGTGCTTGGTCACGTAAACAGTGACCATCACCGAGCGCTAATACCGTCTTGCCATTGAGCTCCAACATGTCCAACTCTTCCAACTTTGCCCACTCATGGTCACACGGCACCGCCACACTGAGCGGCTCTTCATACACTGGGATCTCTTTGAACGGCGCGGTTTCTGCCACTGACGCCAAAACCAAACAGTCCAGCTTGCCCTCTTCTAACTGACGCACTAACTGCTGGGTTTGCGCTTCATGAAGAAACAGCTCAAGCTCAGGGAAACGCTCTTTCAGCGTCGGAACGATTTTCGGCAAGATGTAAGGACCGACGGTGGGAATAAAACCGATGTGCATTGGACCAGTCATGGCGCCGCTTTGCCCGCTGGCCATATCCTTGAAGGTTTTCACTTCACTGAGAATCCGTTTGGCTTGCTCGACCAACTGTAAGCCAGAGTCAGTAAACAACACGCGGCGACTGCTGCGCTCGAGCAACACAGTGCCGAGTTCGTCTTCAAGCTTACGGATCTGCCCACTTAAGGTCGGCTGACTGACAAAACACGCTTCGGCGGCTTTTCGAAAATGTTTATGTTCCGCCAAGGCAACAACATACTCAAAATCTCGAATATTCATGCGCAGGGATTCTCCTGTGAGTTTTTTATAGATTTTAACTATTGATACAATTATATCAAACGATTGGAGCTATCAAAGGAGTTTTACGATACTGGCCCCACAAATTGAGAACACCAAGCCGAATGGGCTTGCTAACCATATTATTAGAGGGCATCTATGTTGGTATCAAAAGAAGGTCAGACTGTTCCAAACGTTACGTTTCCTACCCGTCAGGGCGACACCTGGGTCAACATCACCACTGACGAACTATTTCGCAATAAAACCGTGATTGTGTTTAGCTTGCCAGGCGCTTTTACGCCAACGTGTTCTTCAAGTCACCTGCCACGCTACAACGAGCTGTTCTCGGTATTCCAAGAGCATGGCGTCGATGAGATTGTCTGCTTGTCGGTCAACGACACCTTTGTGATGAACGCGTGGAAAAACGACCAAGAGGCAGACAACATCACCTTTATTCCAGACGGTAACGGCGAATTCACCCAAGGCATGGGCATGTTGGTCAACAAATCGGAGCTTGGCTTTGGCCACCGTTCTTGGCGCTACAGCATGTTGGTCAAAGATGGCGTCATTGACAAAATGTTCATCGAGCCAGACGAGCCAGGTGACCCGTTCAAAGTCTCTGACGCAGACACCATGCTTAAATACGTAGCGCCAAGCTATAAGACGCAAGAGTCCATCACGGTATTTACCAAACCCGGCTGTCCGTTTTGTGTCAAAGCCAAACAAGCCTTGATCGACCATGATCTGCAATACGAAGAGGTGATCTTAGGCAAAGACGCCACCACTGTGAGCTTGCGTGCGATTACTGGACGAGCCACAGTGCCACAAATTTTTATCGGCGGTAAACACATCGGCGGTAGCGAAGAGTTGGATCACTACTTAGCCACTTTAGAGTCTTGATCATTCACTGAGCCCTCGATCTCCCGGCCCAGATGTGGGTCGGGGGATCACTTCCTCTCACTCACTTACTATCACTAAAGCACTAGCCAAACGGCCGGTGCTTTTTTATTATCTGGCTTCTCTTGCTGCTCGAGTGACCCAGATGGCCTGCCCCTATTGCAATCAACATTGGTTTTGGAAAAAGATCGGCCGATGCCAGCGCTGCATGGATCAACTCACGGTGTTGTCTGTCGCCTGTTGGGTTGCGTGGTGGTTCTTGTTTCGTGAGCAACCGAAGAGTATTGAATCGATCGCGCTACTGGTGGCGGGGTTTGCCTTTAATGGCTTATTAGCGCTGCATATTTGGGTAAAGTTTATTGTTATCCCTTGGCAGAAACGCCACAAAAAATAGCGAACATCTCAGTGGGAGCATTGATCTTGATACTTTGGGCATGAACGTATTCTTCGATACCTTCTTAGCGACATTCATCAAGAGAGTCATGGATAGCTCGCAGCCAGGTTGCGCAGGGGCTAGATAGAAAAAAGCCCCAAAACCAATCTTAGTCTTGGGGCTCTCTTAGATTCTTCTAAGAAAAAGCAGTGGTACTTTAATAGACCGGACTTTCTCTTAGAAGTTCCCATACGATAACGATCTTTTTTGATCTTTTTTATCGCCTTGGGTTTCAACCGCTTATATAGCCTTGCTTAGCTGCCATCCATCAAGTTGTCTATATTGAGCCCTCTTGATTGAGAGACATAAGTTACGCAACGTTGACGCGGGCAATCGGCTGCTCGACTAAATTCACCTCTAGAGCGACCTCATCACAGGCATGTTGACGCGGGCACTGCTCACAATCTTTGAGCACTTTCTCTGGTAACAGTGATTTCGAGGTCGGCAAGAAGCTCTGCTTCATGAAGAACTCTGGCGTACGCGTCAGCACAAAGACTTTCTTGATCGCCATTTGACGCGCTTTCTCTACCAGGTACTGAACAATCGCACTGCCCTGTCCCTGACCTTGCCAGCCCGCTTCCACCCCTAATGAGCGAATCTCGGCCAAACCAGAATCGTAGACGTAAAGTGAGGCGCAGCCAGTCACTTCTCCATGATGTTCCGCCACCGCGAACGAGCCGATGTCTCTCACCAGTTCATTACGTGAACGCGGTAAGTTCTCACCCATGTTCGCCCAGTAGGTCACCATGCCTTCCAGCGCTTCAATGTCGGTCAAACGTGCAGGTCGCACATTAACGGTGTTGTTGTCGCGCTTGATCAAACGGCCTTCCGCCTGCTCAACGGCGTACGCCACTTGTTTGGGTGACACACCGCCAAGCGCACTGCGTTTCTCTAGACACGATTCGATGGTGAGAATGTCATACACATCGTTCTCAATCACCGCAGAGAAGGCTTTGAGCTCATCTAATGATAGCTCTTCAAGGGCGCAGCCTTTCTCAATCGCGCCCACTACAGCAACGCCAACAATGTGGTGCGCTTCACGGAATGGAATGCCTTTGGCAACCAAGTAGTCGGCCAATTCGGTGGCGTTTGCATATCCTTGCTTCGCCGCTTCCAAGGTGCGCTCACCGTTGACTTTGATGCCATCAAAACAGAGTGCGGCCATTTCCATGCAATCGTTCCAGGTGTCGAGTGCATCAAACAGACCTTCTTTGTCTTCTTGCATGTCTTTGTTGTAAGCCAGAGGCAAGGCTTTGACGGTCATCATCATCCCGGCTAGCGAGCCATAGACGCGACCTGTTTTGCCACGAATCAACTCGAGTGCATCAGGGTTTTTCTTCTGCGGCATCAAAGATGAGCCAGAGGTGACGGTATCAGCCAACTCAATGAAATTGGATTCACCTGAGTTGTAGAAAATCATATCTTCTGCCAGACGCGACAAGTGCAGCATGGAAATCGAAGCGACAGATATCAGCTCCATCACATGATCGCGGTCAGACACTGAGTCGAGGGAGTTACGCGTGGCACGACGAAAGCCCAAGTTATGCGCCAACACTTCACGATCAATCGGGTAAGCCGTTCCCGCCAACGCACCGGAGCCCAGCGGGCAAGTATCAAGACGTTCAATCGCATCATGCAGACGTGAGTAGTCGCGCTCAAACATCTCCACGTAGGCTAAACACCAGTGGGCAAACGTAACAGGCTGCGCGCGTTGTAAGTGCGTGTAACCCGGTAATACCGTGGCTTGATGTTGCTTGGCGACAGAGACCATTTGCGCTTGCAGGCGATCCAGCGCCATTAGCAGTTGCTGGCCTTGCTGACGACACCAAAGTTTGAGGTCAGTGGCGACTTGGTCGTTACGTGAACGGCCCGTGTGCAGTTTTTTACCCAGATCGCCGACTTTGCTGATCAGCTGCTGCTCTACCCAAGAGTGGATATCTTCCGCATCTGAACGCAAGATTTGGTGCGGGTCTTCCATCACTTCAAGCTTAAGCTCGTTTAACGCCAGCTCTAATTTCTGCTGCTCTTCTTCACTCAACACATTGACAGAAAGCAGCGCTTTCGACCATGCGATAGAGCCGACGATATCTTGCTCTGCCAATCGGTAATCAAAACGCAATGAATCGTTGAATTCTTTGAATCTTGTATCTGCTGCTTGGGTAAATCTTCCGCCCCATAATGCCATTGCGTTTCTCCTGATTACCAGTGCTCACTGTGCGTTTGACAGCGCGTTTGCTAAAACAATCTCTGAATGGAATTCAGTATTTTTTTGATGGGTCAACGTTACGGCAAATTCAGACAAAAATAAAGTATTAATTCATTATTTTTACATATTTATTCATGGCTATTTTCTGTCGCCTGTAACGAAACAAGCCCATCTTTTCAGATGGGCTTGAGTAAGATAACAAGACAGTTCAGGAAGATCGATTACGATTTTTTCTGACTGTTCAAAGCGCGGATACGGCTCGATAGTGAGTAGAGACGAATGAATCCGCCTGCGTGGCTTTGGTCGTACACTTCATCTTCACCAAAGGTCGCAAACTCTTCGCTGTAAAGGCTGTTGTCCGAACGTTTCTGCGTTACCGTTGCTTGACCTTTGTACAGCTTCACAACCACCTCGCCATTGACATCCTGCGCCAACTCTTCAGACGCCGCTAGGATAGACTTACACAGTGGTGTGAACCAGCGACCATCGTACACAAGGTGTGACGCTTTTAGGCCCAGTTCTTCGCGGAACTCAAATGACGCTTTATCCAACACCAGTTGTTCAACCGCACGCAGCGCTTCCATCATGATGGTGCCTCCCGGAGTTTCGTAGCAGCCGCGAGACTTCATGCCGACCAAACGGTTCTCAACGATGTCGATACGACCCACACCGTGCTTCGCACCTTTTTCATTGAGGTAGACCAGTGCGTTGTATGGCGTCATAGTTTCACCATCAACCGCTACCACTTCGCCTTTTTCTACTTTGAGGGTGACGTATTCCGCTTCGTTAGGCGCTTGCTCAGGGTCAACGGTCCATACCCAGCAATCTTCGTTTGGTGCATTCCAAGTATCTTCTAGTACACCACCTTCGGTTGAGATGTGCCAAGCGTTAGCATCACGCGAGTAGATTTTAGTCAGCGACGCACTACAAGGGATGTTGCGCTCAGCTAGGTAATCCAGACACTCTTCACGGCTGACCAAGTCCCACTCACGCCACGGCGCAATCACTTGCAAGTCAGGGGCGAGCGCAGCAAACGCGCCTTCGAAACGCACTTGGTCGTTACCTTTACCGGTACAGCCGTGACACAAGGCATCTGCACCGACTTTACGTGCAATCTCAACTTGCGCTTTGGCAATGATAGGACGAGCCATTGAGGTGCCGAGCAAGTACTTGCCTTCGTAGTATGCGCCGGTTTTCAGCGTTGGGTAGATGTACTCTGCCACCATCTCTTCTTTGAGATCGACCACGTAACACTCAGACGCACCGGATGCTTTCGCTTTTTCTTCGATGCCAACCAACTCTTCTTCACCTTGGCCGACATCAGCGACAAACGCGACTACTTCACAGTCGTAGTTCTCTTTTAGCCACGGGATGATCACTGAGGTATCAAGACCACCAGAGTAGGCGACGACGACTTTGTTTACTTGTACTTTGCTCATTTTATTCTCTCCAACATCCAGCGCGGCGTATGGCCTTAGCGCTGGGTGATTAATCTGCTTTGGTGCCCTGCATCAAATCAAGCGGACACCCTGTGTTTGTTTGGCAGTGACCACAAGTCACTGCACGAATCTCTTTGTGTTTATGGCTTAGGTAAAAACTGAGTGCCGATGCTTTGCCCTGCGAACAGCTCAACGAGCTTTTCTGGGTAGCGCCATGTCGCTACTTCAATCGGACGACCTAAGTCATTCGCCGCTTCCAACGCTGCGTTGACTTTGACAATCATGCCATCGGTGATCACTTGGCCTTTGATCAGGCTTTGTGCTTTCTCTTCATCTAAGCTTTTGATGAGGTGGCCTTTACCATCCAGTACACCACTCACATCCGACAACAACACCAATTCTGCATCCAGTGCGCCAGCCACTGCGACCGCCGCTTGGTCGGCATTCACGTTCATCAACTGGCCGTCTTGCGTCAAGCCAATCGAGCTAATGATCGGCAGTGCGCCCGTCGCCAAAATCGCTTGCAACACGGTAGAATCGCCAGGTGATGCTTTGCCTACCGCGCCGAGTTCCGGATCCAACTCTTGAACCTGACACAAACCGCCATCGGCTAAGCTCAACCCTACTGCATTCAGGCCATCTTTAATCGCTTGCCCTTGCAGTAGCTTGTTGGCCGTACCAGCCAATGCACCCGCAATGACAGGAATTTGGTCATAAGGCGTCACACGTAGACCCTGTTTTTTGACCGTTTCAAGATTGAGCTTGGCCATAAGATCGTCCACTAAGTATCCGCCGCCGTGGACGATCACAATTCGTCGCTGCGCCTGAGTTTGGTAATTAGCGATGGCGCCAAACACTTGGCTGAGCGTCTCGGTGCAAGAAAGTGCCGCACCGCCTAATTTGATCACTAATGGCGTTTGATTGTTCTCTGTCATTACTCTTACCTCTACCGCTTGATGACTCAGTTTCAACCTTGACGATTGAGACTATACAAGGGCAGTTAACTCGGGATATCCGTAGTGGATGTTTAAACATTGCATCGCTTGACTCGATGCGCCTTTGAGCAAGTTATCAATCGCCGATACGACAATGATGTGCTCGCCCTGAACCTTCCAGCCAATATCGCAGAAAGGCGTGTTTTCGACGTTCTGAATCGAAGGCAGTGTCGTCGTGTGCAGACGAACGGCCGGTTTGTTCTGATAGGCGTTAGTAAACGCTTGTGCTACTTGCTCAGCCGTCACACCAGACGCTAGCTTCATAGTGATGGTCGCCAAAATCCCACGTTTAAAATTGCCCAGATGAGGAGTAAAGATCACATCGCAACCCAGATGAGTGGCAATTTCCGGTTGGTGGCGGTGAGTAAACACGCCATAAGGCTGAAGACTCACTTCACAAAAGCTGTTCGTCAGTGAGGCTTTGCGCCCCGCGCCCGACACACCACTTGTCGCATTGATGACTGGCCACTGAGTTGTATCAACTAACCCAGATTGCAATAGTGGCTTGATGGCAAGTTGTGACGCAGTGGGATAACAACCCGGCACCGCAATAAGCTGGCTCTGTTTAATGCCTGGCTCATTCCACTCGGCAAGACCATAGGTGGCATTTTCTAGCAGCTGTTCGAACTGGTGCTCAAAACCATAGAACTCACTGTAGAAGCCCTCTTTTTTGACCCGAAAAGCGCCCGAGAGATCAAACACCTGGCAGCCTTGCTCAAGCAATGGCGCGGCTAAATCGTGGCTGACTTCATGGGCAGTCGCAAGAAAAACCACGTCGCTCTCTTTGCCAACCTTTGCCACGTCAACGAGCGGCTGCACTGGCTCGGTCACTAAACCTTGTAACTTGGGGTGCAGTGTCGCAATGCTCTTACCTGCATCGACGCTATTGGCGGACACATATAAACCTGCTAGCGTAAGCTCTGGGTGTTTTTGCACCATGAGCGCCAATTCTGCGCCTGTGTAGCCGCTGGCACCTATGATTTTGGTTTTTAGCATCTCGACATCCATAATTGGGTTAAAAACGCCACCCAAAGAGTGACTATAAATTTACAAACTTTAGCTTTTAACGGTTTTTTATTCATTAAAAGTGATTTATTATGTGTTTTACCTTCTTAATAGAATTATGTCAACAGGGAATGCGAACTAAATATGCAATTACCTAGCTTTATAGAGGTCTACCGCGGCCTTATTTCTACCTCATCCATCAGCTCGACTGACCCACGCTGGGATGAAGGCAATCAGCAAGTCATTGAAAAGCTCGCAGACTGGCTCAAAGACATCGGCTTTCAGGTCGAAGCCACGCAAGTCGAACCGGGCAAGTTCAACCTGATGGCAAAGAAAGGCTCAGGAGAAGGCGGCTTATTGCTGGCCGGACACAGCGATACGGTGCCATTTGATGAAGGACGCTGGAACTACAACCCTCACGCCCTAACAGAAGACAACAACCGTTTCTACGGTTTAGGTACAGCCGATATGAAAGGCTTTTTTGCCTTTATTATTGAAGCGGTAAAAAAGGTCGACTGGAGCAAACAAAGCAAACCGCTCTACATCTTAGCCACATGTGATGAAGAGACGACCATGCTCGGCGCTCGTCATTTCACTGAACACGCCCCATTTAAACCGGACTACTGCATCATCGGCGAGCCAACCAGTTTAGTGCCTATTCGTGGCCACAAAGGGCACGTCGCCAATGCCGTGCGCGTGACCGGTAAATCGGGCCACTCTTCCGACCCTGCGCTTGGTGTCAACGCCATCGAAATCATGCATGAAGTGTTGTACGCGCTGATGCAACTGCGCGACAAACTGATCAAAGAGTATCATCACCCAGGGTTTGCGATTCCGAGCCCGACTCTCAATCTGGGTCACATCCACGGCGGCGACAGCGCCAATCGCATCTGTGGCTGCTGCGAACTGCATTATGACGTGAGACCGCTGCCCGGTATCAGTTTGGATGGCCTCGACAACATGCTGCGCGGCGCACTGAAAGACGTCGAAGCCAAATGGCCCGGCCGAATTGAAATCACGCCGCTGCATGAGCCGATCCCGGGTTATGAGTGTCAACATGATCACCCGTTTATTGGTGGTATGGAGTCCATTTGTGGCATGGACGCTGAAACGGTCAACTACTGCACCGAAGCGCCGTTTTTGCAGCAGTTATGTCCGACCTTGGTGCTTGGCCCCGGCTCGATTGACCAAGCCCACCAGCCCGATGAGTTCCTCGCCTTCGATTTTATCGATCCGACCATCGATGTACTGTCAAAAGCCATGTACAAATACTGTTTCTAAAAACAGACACGTCGCTCTGCTCGGTGACTTTCCTCTCGAGCAGAGCAATCTTTCGTCGTTAGCCACTTCAAATGTAATAAAATTTCACCCATTTTCTCTGGGGTTGGATGCTTTTTGCTCATTGATATCGATTGCATAATATTTGCAAACTTTGCATGTGATAATTGACTCTAAGCGACATTTTTCGCTAGATTGTTGGCTTATCAAAAGAACAATGGATGTAATTTTTTTACAAGGCAGGACGACAATGAATGAGAAATACTCTGCTCTTCGAAGCAACGTAAGCATGCTCGGGCACTTGCTCGGCAACACCATTAAGGATGCTCATGGTGAAGCACTGCTCGATAAAGTAGAAACAATTCGTAAGCTTTCTAAATCTGCCCTCGCAGGCAACAAAGAAGACCGCGAGAGCTTGATTGAAGAGATCAAAAACCTGCCAAACGAGCAGTTAACTCCCGTTGCGCACGCGTTCAACCAGTTCCTCAACCTCACCAACATGGCGGAGCAGTACCATACGATTTCACGCCATTGTGATGAGCACGTGTGTGAACCGGACGCCATCAACAGCTTGTTTGCCAAACTGAGCAATAATGAGATCAGCAAGCTAGATACTGCTCAGGCTGTGCGCGATCTGAACATCGAATTGGTGCTCACGGCGCACCCGACAGAAATCACCCGTCGCACCATGATCAACAAGCTGGTTAAAATCAACAAATGCTTGTCCAAGCTTGAGCTTGGCGATCTGTCCGCCAAAGAGCGCCAAAAGACCGAACGCCGCCTTGAGCAGCTGATTGCCCAAAGCTGGCATTCTGACACCATTCGTAAGCAGCGCCCAACTCCGCTCGATGAAGCGAAATGGGGCTTTGCTGTGGTTGAAAACTCACTGTGGGAAGCCGTGCCTGACTTCTTGCGCGAGCTTGACGACAAACTCACCGATTACCTTGGTGAAGGGCTGCCTATCGATGCTCGCCCTGTTCATTTTTCATCTTGGATGGGTGGCGATCGCGACGGCAACCCGTTTGTCACCCACACCATCACCCGTGAAGTCATGTTGCTTTCTCGCTGGAAAGCCGCGGATCTCTATCTCAGCGATGTCAACGAGTTGGTCAGTGAATTGTCCATGACGCGCTGCAACGACGCGGTGAGAGCACTCGCTGGCGAGGATGAGCATGAACCTTACCGTGCCGTGCTCAAAGAACTGCGTGAACTGCTGACCGACACCAAAGACATCCTTGATGCTAAGATCCATGGTCAGAAACTGGCAGTCAAAGCGCCACTGCAACGCATCGCACAGCTGTGGGATCCCCTCTACGCTTGCTACCAGTCACTGCATGAGTGTGGCATGGGCAAGATTGCAGATGGTTCACTGCTCGACACCTTACGCCGCATCAAAGCCTTCGGCGTGCACTTGGTACGTTTGGATATTCGTCAAGAGAGTACCCGTCATTCGGATGTCCTGTCAGAGCTGACGCGCTACCTGGGCATTGGCGATTACGACCAATGGAGCGAGCAAGATAAGATTGCGTTCCTGACCAATGAGCTGGCGTCCAAGCGCCCACTTCTGCCACGCGATTGGGAACCCTCTGAACCTGTCAAAGAGGTACTCGACACCTGTAAGATCATTGCCGCTCAGCCTCGCGAAGCATTTGGCGCATACGTGATCTCTATGGCACGTACCGCCTCTGATGTTCTCGCGGTGCACTTGCTGCTGCAAGAGTCGGGCTGTCCGTACCGTATGGATGTTTGCCCGCTGTTTGAAACGCTCGACGACCTCAATAACGCCGAAGCGGTCATCAAACAGCTGATGAGCATCGACTTGTACCGCGGATTCATTCAAAACCACCAAATGGTGATGATCGGCTACTCGGATTCCGCCAAAGACGCCGGCGTCATGTCGGCCGGTTGGGCCCAGTACCACGCAATGGAGTCCTTGGTCAAAGTGGC
The DNA here is from genome assembly GCF_059834345.1 of Vibrio sp. R11-SG3-ISO3-SZ. Taxonomy (NCBI): domain Bacteria; kingdom Pseudomonadati; phylum Pseudomonadota; class Gammaproteobacteria; order Vibrionales; family Vibrionaceae; genus Vibrio; species Vibrio sp. R11-SG3-ISO3-SZ. The sequence goes on along the minus strand of NZ_JCBDGX010000019.1, from coordinate 363 downwards.
TGAAGAGGAGGGCGTAGAGTTGACCCTCTTCCACGGTCGCGGCGGCACGATTGGCCGTGGCGGTGCACCTGCACATGCAGCGCTGCTGTCTCAGCCACCAAAGAGCTTGAAAGGCGGCCTACGCGTAACAGAGCAAGGTGAGATGATTCGCTTTAAACTCGGTTTACCTGAAGTGGCGGTCAACAGTTTCAACCTCTACGCGAGTGCAATTCTCGAGGCAAACCTGCTGCCACCACCAGAGCCGAAACAAGAGTGGCGCGATCTGATGAACGTGCTGTCTGAAGTGAGCTGTGAAGCCTATCGTGGCATTGTGCGCGGCGAACCAGACTTCGTGCCTTACTTCCGTCAAGCAACGCCAGAGCT
>NZ_JCBDGX010000018.1:0-79368 GCF_059834345.1 Vibrio sp. R11-SG3-ISO3-SZ | reverse complement strand
GATTCAATCCTCTTCCGTCGTCCTACGTGCAGGGGTGTTTATCTCACCCAACTTATTGCCTACGGTGATCGCCGACCAATTTGGTCAAGGTAGCCAAACAACGCTCGAGAGTATCAAGCCTTATGCGGTTTGGGATGAGACGACACTCAGGCTGCCACTTGAAGTGGATTACGCGGTGATAGGTGAACTCTGTGTAGAGGTAGAACCGAGCGTGATAGAGGCTGATTTTATCGAGAGCCAAATCGCGCTGGTAGGCGAGCTGCTCTGCAATGCCATCAGTCGCCAGCTTATTATGACCAGTAACCAAGAAGCGCGCGCAAGTGCCGAGGAGTCAGAGAAAGCGACCAAGGAATTTGTCGCGATGATCAACCATGAGCTACGCACGCCTCTTAACGGATTGCTCGGCAGTGCAGAGCTGCTGTCTGAAACGGAGCTCAACGAAGAGCAGCGAACCTTACTCACTAACTTAGCCCATTCGGGTGGCCTGCTGCGCCATATCATCAATGACATTCTTGATTTCAGTAAGATGAGCGCCGGGATGATGGAATTGATTCCCAAAACCTTCCTTTGGGCGGATATTCGAGCCATGTTACTCGGTGTGTTTGAACCAAGAGCGATAGAAAAAGGCATTGGTTTTATTATCGACGAGTGCACGGAATTGCCAGAAGCCTTCACTGGTGACTTTGAACGCATCAGTCAAATCTTAGTCAATTTAGTGGGCAATGCGGTTAAGTTTACCGAACAAGGTCAAGTGAGTGTCTCTGCGAAGTGGCAAGAGGGGCAGTTACACATCAAGGTGGTCGATACGGGGATAGGGATTGATTTTGATTCGTTAGAGCAGCTGTTTACGCCATTTGTCCAAGCTGACCGAACGGCAAAACGTAACTATGAGGGCACTGGGCTTGGGCTCGCCATCTCGAAAAATCTTGTGGAGCTGATGGGCGGTGAGATCGCAGCAGATAGCGAGAAGGGCAAAGGCAGTTGTTTCTCTTTTCATATTCCTTTGACCTTGGCTTCAATAGAAGAGTGGTCGTCGGGGCAAGTCGAGGCGAAAAAACACCAAAAACCTTTAGACGATCTTACCATTTTGGTGGTGGATGATATCCGCATGAACCAAGTGATCATCAACCAGATGTTGAAAAAACTCGCTATTGTGCCTGATATTGCTAACAACGGGCTGGAAGCTGTCGAGGCGATCACACAGCGTCACTACGATTTGATTTTCATGGATTGTCGCATGCCCGAAATGGACGGGTTTGAGGCGACGCAATATTTACGCGATCAAAACTACACTTTACCCATTATCGCGTTGACTGCCGGCACCACGCTCGAAGAGCGCGAGCGCTGTATCGAGAGTGGGATGAACGACATTCTGACCAAACCCTACACTGCCAAAGACCTACATCTGATGCTTGAAAAGTGGGGTTAAGCACTCAACACGGGTAAAATGCGGCTGAGCTTATCGAGCGTCTCTTGATATTCGGCATCATTTTGACTGTCAGCCACCAAACCGCCTCCTGCCCAAACGTACATCTGGCCGCCTTCTGCCACTAGGGTGCGAATAGTGATGCTGGTGTCCATTCGGCCGTGGCGACTGATGTAGCCAATGCTGCCACAGTAAGCATTGCGGCGATGCGGTTCCAACTCTTCGATGATCTCCATCGCGCGCACTTTGGGTGCGCCGGTAATGGACCCCCCCGGAAAACATGCACGTAGCAAATCACTGGCACGGTATGGCGAGTCCAACCTGGCGGTAATCGTGCTCACCAAATGGTGTACCGCTGGGAAGCTCTCAATATCAAACAATTTCGGAACGGCAACACTGCCTGGTGCAGCGACGCGGCCGACATCATTGCGCAACAGATCGACAATCATCAGGTTTTCCGCTTGATCTTTCTCCGCGTGCAATAAATCGTTAGCCGCGCGCTTATCGCGTTCTGGGTTGGTGTGGCGTGGTCGGGTGCCTTTAATCGGTTTGGTCTCGATCTGGCCGTCATTGAGTTGCAGAAAACGCTCGGGAGAGACACTTAAAATCGCGCCTTGCTCGGTGCGAATAAAGGCAGAAAAAGGGCCTTGATTGACCGCTTCGAGTTTTTGATACGCTTGCCACTCATCACCTAGATAAGGGGCTTGAAAACGCTGCGCCAAGTTGATTTGGTAACAGTCGCCCGAGCGCAGATATTGCTGCACTTGATCAAACTTGCGCGCGTAATCCGCTGGCGTCATATTCGATTGCCACGGCCCTTGCAGCGCAAACGTCGGCGAGGATACCTCTGATTGAGCAAACAACCATTGGTGCGCCGCCTCGATGTCTTCACCAACCAAAACCGCACTCTGTTGCGAGTGATCGACCACCAGTGCCCAGCGATACAGGCCGACGGCCATATCTGGTGTGGTGAGATCGTGCATCGCATACACAGGTAACTGTTCCACGCGGCGGCCCAAATCGTAAGCAAAATAACCCAATGCACCGCCAACAAAGGGCAGTTCCCCATCGTAGTCTGTGTCACTTAACCAGCGCTGTTGCGTGTCGTCGAGCAGCTGAAAAGGGTCTAACTTGCTGTCCATTTCCCCCTCAGGCGTGACCACCGTACTGGTATCGCCACGCGTTGTGACGGTGGCAATCGGCTGGGCAACCAGAATATCGAAACGGCTGTCGACATGATCTCGTGACGGTGAGCGTAACAACATCGCCCACGGCATCGACGCAATCGGGGCAAATAGCGTCGTCGCTAAGTGCGGATCATAAGAAAGAGGTTTGATTTGTAAGCCATTTGGCGCGTTGTTATTCATTTGTTTAATTTGTGACAAAGAGATCGTTCGTTGCATGGTATCAGAGGGAAAGCAAGAGTATCATAATGGCAACTCAGGTCGCTACATCGGCGTTTGACCCTATTACGGCGTTGGTCATACGACTCCTCTTAAGCAAACGCGTATCTATCGGCCTTATAATAAGGAAGCATAACGATAAAAGAGGCATGCAATGACGGTAATTCGCAAGCAGGATGTGATCAGCAGTGTGGCTGACGCACTTCAGTACATCTCTTACTACCACCCATTGGACTTTGTTCAAGCCCTAGAAAAAGCCTACCACAAGGAAGAGAGCCAAGCCGCGAAAGACGCGATTGCTCAGATTCTAATTAACTCGCGCATGTCCGCAGAAGGGCATCGACCTATCTGTCAAGACACCGGCATTGTGACCTGTTTTGTCAATATCGGCATGGCCGTGCAATGGGACTCTACCGACATGACGGTGCAGCAAATGGTCGATGAGGGTGTGCGCCAAGCCTATACCAACCCTGACAACCCACTGCGTGCCTCAGTACTGAAGGACCCTGCCGGTAAACGCATTAATACCAAAGACAACACGCCAGCGGTGGTACACATCAATATGGTGCCGGGTGACAAAGTTGAGATTCAAATTGCGGCCAAAGGTGGCGGCAGTGAAAATAAAACCAAAATGGTGATGCTCAACCCATCCGATGATATTGCAGAGTGGGTAGAGAAAACCTTGCCAACTATGGGCGCAGGTTGGTGTCCACCGGGTATGCTGGGCATTGGTATCGGTGGCACTGCTGAAAAAGCGGCGGTATTGGCGAAAGAATCATTAATGGAGCACATTGATATTCAAGAGCTCATCGAACGCGGCCCGCAGAACGCAGAAGAGGAGCTTCGTTTAGACATCTTCAACCGTGTGAACCGTCTAGGTATCGGTGCGCAAGGTTTGGGCGGCTTGACGACGGTTGTTGACGTTAAAATCAAAACCGCGCCCACTCATGCAGCCTCCAAGCCTGTTTGCCTAATCCCGAACTGCGCCGCAACGCGCCACGTTCACTTTACGCTTGATGGCAGCGGCCCTGCGGATCTGACGCCGCCGAAACTCGAAGAGTGGCCAGACATTACCTGGGAAGCGGGCGAGAATACTCGCAGAGTGAATCTCGATACCGTGACGCAAGCAGACATTGAGCAATGGAAAACCGGTGAAACGGTGCTGTTGTCAGGTAAAATTCTGACCGGCCGAGATGCGGCGCACAAACGCATTCAAGGGATGCTAGAGAGCGGTGAAGGCTTGCCTGAAGGCGTGGACTTAAAAGGCAAGTTTATCTACTACGTGGGCCCCGTTGATGCGGTGGGCGATGAAGTCGTTGGGCCTGCTGGGCCAACCACCTCAACCCGTATGGACAAATTCACCGATATGATGCTCGAACAAACTGGCATCATGGGCATGATAGGCAAAGCCGAACGCGGCCCGGCAACGGTGGAATCGATCAAAAAACACAAAGCGGTCTATTTGATGGCCGTAGGCGGCGCGGCTTACCTAGTGGCGAAAGCGATCAAAAAAGCGCGTGTCGTCGCCTTTGAAGATTTGGGTATGGAAGCGATATACGAATTCGAAGTGGAAGATATGCCCGTTTCTGTCGCCGTCGACTCCAATGGTGTGAACGCTCACCAGATTGGCCCAGACACTTGGAAAGTGAAAATCCAAGAGATGGAAAGCCAAGCTTAAGTGTGAGAAATCGCTGATTTCATTAGGAATCAGTTGACAAAGGTGCGAATGAGTCGCACCTTTTGTTGAACGTCTACTGGTATTAGGAGTGCACATGCCTCGTTTTGTACAAATCTTACAGCTGATCATCGCTGCGGTTGTTGGCGCCTTCATCGGCTACGACTTAATTCTGCACGGTATCAGTATCTTCAATGAGAAATACGTCACCATTACCTGTGTGCTGTTTGTATTGGTTGAGATTAGCTTGTTTGTTATCTACAAATTGATTGAAGACGATTAAGCGACGCTCAAGCGCAATCTCGATTTGCTAAGCCTCTGATTTTAATCAGGGGCTTTTTTGTTCATCTTTGATTAAGATTGAAGTCGGTACCTTTAGTACAAATGATCAAAAGAGGCCATTCATGTCCATTCCCACGCCGATAAAACAGCTCTCACAAGAGATGCAAGATTTGCTCAGTCGCAGTATGGATTCTCACGTGCGAATCGCGGTCACGGGGTTATCTCGTGCAGGGAAAACCGCGTTTATCAGCTCGCTCGTCAATCAACTGCTGCATGCCTCGACCCATGAGGCGCTTCCCCTGCTGGAAGCCTCGCGTGAAAAGCGAATTATTGGTGCGCGACGTGAACCGCAAACCAATCTCATGGTGCCGCGCTTTGCCTATGATGAGGCGATGCGGGCCTTGTATGCGGAGCAGCCCGATTGGCCGTTACCCACTCGTGACGTGAGTGAAATTCGCTTAGCGCTTAAATACAAACCGAAGAAGCGAAGCAAAAAGTTGCTTGGCAGCAGTGCAACGCTCAATATTGATATTATTGATTATCCAGGCGAGTGGCTACTGGATTTGCCGTTGTTGGAGATGGATTTTGATCAATGGTCTGAGCAGCAATTTGCTGCGTTGAAAGGCGAAAGAGCTCAACTGGCCGAGCCTTGGCTTAGTCAGTTAGCGCAATTTTCGCCCCAAGCGGACGCCGATGAAGACCAACTGGCCGCACTGTCAGCCACCTACACCGACTATTTGCATGCCTGTAAAGCCGCGGGGCTACACTGGGTACAGCCGGGGAGATTTGTTTTGCCGGGCGATTTGACCGGGGCGCCTGTATTGCAATTTTTCCCTTATGTGGAGAAAGAACAAGGGAAACAAGTAAACAAAGACAGCCAGTTAGCGATGCTCAGAGCGCGCTATCACGAATACCAAACCAAGGTTGTCAAAGCATTTTATAAGCACCATTTCGCAACGTTTGATCGCCAAATTGTGCTGGTGGATTGTTTGCAGCCACTCAACGCGGGCGCGGACGCTTTTCATGACATGCGCGGCGCGTTAGAGCAACTGATGGGAAGTTTTCGCTATGGGAAAAGCCACCTGTTGCGACGTCTGTTCTCTCCTACTATCGACAAGATTTTGTTTGCCGCCACCAAAGCCGATCATGTGACGCCCGATCAGCACCCACACTTGGTATCACTGCTGGGCCAGATGGTTTACCCAGCATGGCAAGCCACCACGTTTGAGAATATCGAGATGCAGTGCCTCTCCATTGCTTCCGTACAGGCAACCCAACCGGGCTTTGTGACCAAAGCGGGGACGTCTTACCCTGCACTAAGAGGTGTCGACCTTGGCGGTGAGCCGCAAACCATTTATCCCGGCGAAGTGCCGAGAAAACTTCCCGGTGCCAGCTATTGGCAGCAGCACGGTTTTGAGTTCACGGAATTTAGACCGCAAAAAGCACAGCTCGATGCGCCACTACCTCACATCCGAATGGACAAAGTTCTGCAGTTTTTGCTGGGAGATAAATTGAAATGAGTCAGCATGATGAGCACCACAGTGAACCTCGCTTGAAGAAAAAGCAGGTCTTTGAGTCCACGTCCAATGAGGACACGCAGTGGCAAGGGGAGGCGCAGTCACAGGCGGACGACTTGACTCTCAAGCAGGCCTTCTCGTCCCAAGAGTCCTTCGCGCCCGTTAGCATTGATGATGAGGTGGAAGCGGATGAGGCCATTGAGAAGCTAGAAAACTTGCGACCGAAAAAACGCACCAGTCGTTGGGTGACAGTGCTACTTACGGCCTTTGCTGGATTGGTGGGCTGGCAAGCGGTCGATTCACTCTATGGTGCAATTCAAGCGGGGGATTGGCTGACATTAGGCTGGACTGGATTTGTCGCCGCGTTGGCCGGCCTTGGTGTAACAGCGCTGGGGAAAGAGTTATGGAAACTGCGCCGCTTGCGTCACCATTTTAGCGTACAAGAACAAAGCCAAGCGCTGTTGAAGGCCAACAGTGTTGGCCAAGCGAAGGCGTTTTGTGAGCAGTTGGCCAAGCAAAGTGGTCTTGATGACAAGAGCCTTGATTTTCAGCGCTGGCAAGAGGCGGTGACCCAATCTCACAGCGACGCTGAGATTCTAGAACTGTTTGATGCGTTGGTCATCGCAGAGCAAGACCGACGCGCCAAAGCGATTGTCACTCAACATGCAACGGAGTCCGCGGCGTTGGTGGCGATCAGCCCGTTGGCGATCGCAGATATGGCCTTGGTCGCGTGGCGAAATTTCAAGATGTTGGACAAGCTAGCGGCGGTCTACGGTGTGGAGCTGGGCTATTGGTCTCGGCTGACGCTGTTTAAAGCCACCTTAGTTAATATGGCCGCGGCGGGAGCGAGTGAATTAGCGGTCGATGCCAGTATCGACTTGATGTCAATGGACTTAGCAGGTCGCTTGTCTGCGCGTGCGGGGCAAGGACTTGGGGTTGGCATACTCACAGCAAGACTCGGCATCAAAGCGATGGGACTATTGAGGCCGCTTCCTTGGTTGGCGGGGAAACAAGTCCGATTGGGTGAGATTCGTAAGCAAATTGTAGAAAAAGTCGTCGCTTTATCGGTCAAATAGCGCGAATGTGAGGCAGGCAAGCGCATGCGGCTTGACGAAAATCGGGGCTTAGGCGACACTTCTGTCAACTTTTCGTGACACCCAAATTAGGAACGGATCTGTGCGCTTAGAAGTACTATGTGAAGACAGGGTTGGTCTCACCCGCGAGCTACTCGACATCCTTGCCTCTAAGGACATCGACTTACGCGGCATCGAAATTGACATCTCGGGCATCATTTATCTCAACTGCCCAGACATCGACTTTGACACCTTCAGTGAACTGATGGCAGAAATACGCCGCATTTCAGGTGTCGACGACGTACGTAAAATTCAGTTCATGCCGATGGAGCGCCACAATACAGAGCTGATTTCGCTGCTGAACAATCTACCTGAGCCTGTATTGGCCATTGATCTCAAAGGCAATGTCGACATGGCTAACCATGCGGCGACGAGCTTGTTCAATCTTGAACCACAAGAGATGCTGGGTCACCCTGTGGCTTCGCTGCTGCCCAACTTTAACTTTTCAAAGTGGATAGATGGCAAGATCAATCGCCAACGGGAAAACATCGTGATTGGTGGGCTGGATTACTTAATGGAAGTCATGCCGGTTTACATTACCGATGAAACCAATGTTTCTGTACTCGCCAGTGCGATGGTGATGATTCGCTCAGCTCAAGAGAAGAGCTTGTTTGATGACTCGCTCCCACTGCACAACAACCTCGGCTTTGAGCATTTTGTCGGTATTTCCAATCGCCATAAAGCGCTGATCAGCCAAGCGAAGAAACTCTCTATGCTTGATCAACCCCTGCTGATTCAAGGCGAAACCGGCACCGGCAAAGAGATGCTCGCGCGTGCATGTCACAATCGCTCTCATCGTGCGGATCACCCATTTTTGGTATTGAGCTGTGCCTCGATGCCTGATGATGTGGCGGAAACCGAGCTGTTTGGTCACGCGCCGGGCTCATTCAACCATCAACAAGGCCACAAAGGGATCTTTGAACAAGCCAATGGTGGGACAGTGTTCCTCGACGAAATCGGTGAAATGAGTCCACATTTGCAGATCAAACTTCTGCGATTGCTTCAAGATGGCACCTTCCGCCGAGTGGGTGAAGAGCACGAAGTGCATGTCGATGTGCGTGTGATTGCCTCTACGCGCCACAACTTAGCCGATTTAGCGGAGTCAAAAGCGTTTCGTGAAGATCTTTTCTATCGCCTTAATGTCCTCACCCTCAATATTCCGCCTCTGCGTGAGCGCACTAACGATATCGCAGTATTGCTCGACCTATTTGTCGCTAAATACATGAAGCAGCTGGGTGTGGACAAACCCACTCTCCAAGAGGGCTTGGTGGATCAACTGGTCAATTACCATTGGCCGGGGAATATGCGCCAGCTAGAAAACATGGTCCTTAGAGCGCTGACGGAACTGGAAAGCGATACGTTAACGGTCGATCTTTTCCATCTTCCGCAACTAGAAAACAGCCACGGCAGCAGCGCCAAGATCAATCTAGACGGTTCATTAGATGACATTATGAAAGACTATGAATCACAGGTGTTAGAGCGTTTGTATCAGTCGTTCCCATCGAGTCGTAAGTTGGCCAAACGCCTCAACGTCTCGCACACCTCTATTGCCAATAAACTGCGCGAGTATGGGATCAGAAAAAACTAGATGAAGCGAATCAGTACCCCCACCAGCGTATTTGAGGTCGATGGTGACGTCACACTACGCACGGCAGAGCCAACCGATGGTCAGATGATCAGTGATTACTTTGTGGCGAACCGCGAACACTTAAAGCCTTGGGAGCCTGAGAGAGAAGCGCCGTTTTATACCTGTTCAGGTTGGACTCAACGCCTGATCAAGTTGCATGAACTGCACAAGATGGGCCTTGGCTATTATCTGCTTATTCTCGACACGGATTCCGGCGAGATGCTTGGCACGATTTCGTTTAGCAATATCTCGCGTTTTCCTGCTCACACGTGCACGGTGGGCTACTCCCTTGGTCAAAGCGCGCTAGGACGAGGTGTGATGACCCGAGCACTGCGTTTAGCGGTGAACTACATGTTTGAGATTCAAAACCTCCACCGAATCAACGCCAGCTATATGCCAAGAAACACAAGGAGCGAAGCGGTGTTGCAGAGAGTGGGGTTTGAAGTAGAAGGCTTCGCAAAAGCGTACTTATTGATCAATGGTCAGTGGGAAGATCACAAACTGACGTCGTTAATTAATCCACATTGGAAGGCGAATTGAATGACACGCTTAGAACAGCAGCTTAATCTTCTGATTGAGCTCGACCAATTGAAAAGCGTCTTGCGCCGCACACGAGTCAAGAGCGCGCAGGGCCGATTGGAAAACAGCGCAGAGCACAGTTGGCATGTCGCTTTGATGGCAGTGTTGCTGCAAGAGCACGCCAATCAGCCCGTCGACATCGCACGAGTAGTGAAAATGCTGCTGCTGCACGATATTGTCGAAATTGATGCCGGTGACACCTTTGTTTATGATGCCAAAGCGAGCGCTGAACAAGAAGAAAAGGAACTGAAAGCCGCGCAGCGCCTGTTCGCAATGCTTCCTAGCGATCAGGGGGAGGCGCTGTTTCAGCTATGGTGTGAGTTTGAACAAGGCCAAAGTGACGATGCTAAGTTCGCCAAGGCGCTCGATAGGCTCATCCCTATGTTGCTCAACTACCACAATGAGGGGCAAAGTTGGCAGGAGCATGGCGTACGCCGAGAGCAAGCGCTAACGGTGAATCGTAAAATTGAGTTGGGCTCCACCGCGTTGTGGGACAAAGCCAAACACCTGATTGAAGACGCGACCAAAAAAGGTTGGCTGAAAGCTGACTAACACGTAGAGGACTATTGATGTCGTACATACCTTTGGATGAATACCAAAGAAAATGGATTTTTACTCACCAGTCAATGCCATTGCCTGAAGAAGACTTGGTGCAACTGCAACCCATGACACAAGCGAGAGCTGCGCAGCTCTGGAAAGAGAACATCAGTGCACAAAGCCCCGATTCAGAGCGCTTTAGCTCATCCGACTGGCCGATGAAAGCCAGCAATTGGTCTGAGAGTGTTGACTGGATGGCAAACTGGGAAAGTGATGACGAGAGTTTACCACAAGCGGTCCTTGAGCATCTTGATTGGCAAGATGATGTCACCGTCTATTTTTGTTACGAGAAATATAACATCATTGAAACCAAGTGGGCCATTTTCAAAAAACACTGGAAGAACTTTTTGTTTTACGATGATGGCCCGATGTTGATTGCCCGCCGCCGTGATCAAGCCTTGTGGTTCAGTGATGACGGCCAAGTAAAATTGGGGCGTCGTAAATAATCAATATGCGGCGCCCAGCCGCTTTTGTCGGGGTGACTGCTTTATTTCCATAAGCGGGAAATGATTATTTTGAACCGCGAATAAAAGTGACTTCGCTCCCATTTACCTGACGTCATAATGCAAGATATGCGCAATTTGTTATCATGTTTGAGACTTATAGTGTGAATATGACGCTACCGTGCATTATCATCCACAGGTAAATATCATCGATAGGTAAGGTTAAGGAAAAGCAGTGGACGCGATCATCCGAGAACTGAAAAAAGACTTTCACTCTAAGCTGAATGCGCTGCAATCCCCTGCGGCGAATAAAGAGTCCTCATTGGCGGTGCTTACCCAAGAGGAATTAAAAGAGTTGGAAGCTCGATGGATTGAGCTCAATATCTGGAAGAGCCAACAGAGCTAAGTCCACACGCTCTGCATTTAAACCACCAAAGACTGACAACCTCAATCTGAGTGAATCGATTGGGGTTTTTTATTGCCTAACGTAATTGCTTAACAGTAAAATTGTTATATTATAACAAAAGTGATCTTATCGTTGAATTTTACAGTAAGAGTCCCCATAGTTAACGGCAAAGGCGCTATCAATGAACGCGTATAATGATAATAGAAAGTTGCAAGTGAGAACCCATATGGCGGAAGTAAGAGCCAGAGTGGATTTTAAAGTCGGAGCCCAAAGCAACATCGACGCAGAAATCCTTTCTTTTCATGGTCTTAAAACAGACAAAGAACACGTCGCGATCATCTTTAAGCAAGCAGACAAAACGCAGCAAGCACCTCTGGTTCGCATGCATTCAGAATGCCTGACCGGTGACGTTTTTCATTCCTCTCGTTGCGATTGCGGCGAACAGTTGGACGAAACCATCAACCGCATGGGTGAGCTCGGCGGTATCATTTTGTATTTGCGTCAAGAGGGCCGGGGCATCGGTCTTTACAACAAAATCGACGCCTATCGTTTACAAAGTGAAGGGATGAACACCTACGAAGCCAACAACCATCTCGGATTTGGCGATGACTTGCGCGACTTTACTGAAGCGGCTCAAATGCTCAAAGCGCTGGGTGTAGAGACTATCCGATTAGTCACCAACAACCCTAAGAAAATTCAAGAGTTGAAAGAGCACGGCATAGAGATTCAAGAAGTCGTCAATACCTCTGCTCACCTCAAAGAGGGAAATCAGGGCTACTTACAGGCGAAAGTGTCGCACGGTAAGCATAAGCTCAATCTGTAACACACTCATTTCCCACCAATTATTAAAACCTCACTTTGTGAGGTTTTTTTACATCCGCACTGAATCCTTGCTTGCAAAAAAATTGTAAATTTGTATTATCGGCATTAATAGTGCAAATGATAATGATTAGTACTAGTAATATAAATAATAGTTAAGCTCAACAAGGATGCCCCTTTCATGAACGTAAAGTCTCTATTCGCTCAATCTGTTACTGCATCACTCGTATTGGCGAGTGGATCGTTGTACGCAGCCAACGTGACCCAAGCGCAAGTGGTCGAACACTATGCGGATGTTGCACACGCTGTCTTTGCCGACGCGCTGATCACGGCAAAAACACTCGACAACGCTATCGAGTCGTTTCTGGCTGATCCATCGGCGGCGAAACTGGAAGCCGTGAAACAAGCCTGGCTCGCGTCACGCGTTCCTTACCAACAATCGGAAGTGTTCCGTTTTGGTAACACCGTTGTTGATGATTGGGAAGGGCAACTCAACGCCTGGCCTCTGGATGAAGGTTTGATTGACTACGTATCGAGCGACTATCAATACGAACTTGGTAATGAAGGCGCGGCGGCCAACATCGTTGCCAACACAGAGCTGAAGATCGGTGCGACGACCTTAGATGTGTCGACCATCACGCCTGAGTTGATTGCGGACTTGAATGAAGTGGGCGGATCAGAAGCGAACGTGGCATCGGGCTACCATGCGATTGAATTCTTGCTTTGGGGCCAAGATCTAAACGGTACCAATGCGGGCGCGGGTGCACGTGCTTACACAGATTTTGTCGTGGGGGAAGGTTGTACCAATGGTCACTGTGACCGCCGTGGTCAATACTTGCAAGCGACGGCAGACTTGTTGGTCCAAGATCTTGAGTGGATGGAAAAGCAGTGGTCTGCCGATGAAAAAGGCAACTACCGTGAAGCCCTGCTGGCGGATTCTGCTGAGAACGGTTTGCGTAAAATGCTGTTTGGAATGGGGTCACTCTCTCTTGGTGAACTGGCGGGTGAGCGAATGAAAGTCGCGCTAGAAGCCAACTCAACAGAAGATGAGCACGATTGTTTCTCTGACAACACGCACAACTCTCACTACTACAACGAGCAAGGTATCTACAACGTTTATACCGGGCTTTACAAGCGTCAAGATGGCACACTATTGTCAGGCCCAAGTCTGCATGATCTAGTGACGCAGCAAGATGCGCAAGCGGCAGCAGAGATCCAAAAGCAGTTTGATGTGACACGCGCCCAAGTGGGTGAGTTGGTCACATCGGCTGAACAAGGTCAGTATTTCGACCAATTGATCGCATCAGGGAATGCGCAAGGTAATGCCTTGGTCAATGAAGCGATCATGTCTCTGGTTGCACAGACCGCTTCTATCGAGCGCGCGGCGAAAATTGTGGGTATCACCAACCTAAATCCTGACACCGCTGACCACGAATTTTAATCGTGGTATCAAAATCAAGGGCTCTTTTTAGAGCCCTTTTGCTGTTTTTATTCCCTAGTAGTTTTTGATAGTAGTTCTTGTTTAGATTTAAGGAAAAGTCCCTTTCATCATGTTGTACTCAGCTCTTTCGTTATCCCGCAAACGACCCTCGCGCTCATTGGCTCTATACATACTGGCTTTTGCCTTTCAGCCGATGGCGAATGCGTATGAAGTTAAGTCAGGCGGCGCCACCTCTGTAAACAAAGAGGGACCGAATGCGTATTCGCTCCCAGCGGCGAATTTACCCTTGAGTAAACGTTTGGATTTCAGTGTCGGTAATAGCTTCTTTCGCAACCCTTGGGTACAAGCGCCTGCATCAACCGATGCCAGAGACGGGCTAGGGCCGCTGTTTAATACTAACGGTTGTCAAAACTGTCACATCAAAGATGGTCGTGGCCATCCACCAGAAGAGGACGACCAGCATGCAGTGTCAATGCTGATAAGACTCAGCATCCCAGCGATGACGGCGGAGCAAAAAGCGGCGTACATTCGTGATGGCGTGATCCCTGAACCGACTTACGGCGCACAGTTGCAAGATTTCGCTATTCAAGATCAGCAAGCGGAAGGGCAAATCAAGATCACCTACACCGACCATGTAGAAACCTTCAGTGATGGCACCACCATCACGTTGCGTAAACCTCATGTCCAGCTGACGGATCTTGGCTATGGGCCACTTCACCCGGATACTCAGCTCTCAGCGCGTATTGCGCCACCGATGATAGGGCTAGGACTACTGGAAAGTATCGCCGATGACACACTTGCGCAGTGGGCCGATGAGCTCGATGAGAATCAAGATGGCATTTCAGGCAAACTTAATCGCGTGTGGGATATTGAAAAACAGGCCCATGTCATTGGTCGTTTTGGCTGGAAAGCGGGGCAACCGACCTTGATGCAGCAAAACGCCGCCGCATTTAACGGCGATGTTGGCCTCACCAGCCGCTTATTCCCAGAAGAGAATTGCACGCAAGCGCAAAGCCTGTGCCGTGACTTGCCCAACGGCGGTTCACCTGAAGTCAGTGACAATATTTTGGACTTTGTCGAATTCTACTCTCAGCACTTAGCGGTGCCCATTCGCCGCAATATGAATGACCCAAAGGTGAAGCAGGGACAGGCTCTGTTTGCGCGAGCAGGCTGCGACAGTTGCCATAAAACAGACGTCGTGACGGCAAAACGAGAGGGCTTGCCTGCACTGTCTGAGCAACGCATTCACCCTTATACGGATTTGCTGCTGCATGATATGGGCGAAGGTCTTGCAGACTATCGGCCCGAATACTTGGCGACGGGCCGAGAGTGGCGTACCGCGCCGCTTTGGGGCATAGGCTATACCCAAGAAGTGAACGGGCATACCTACTTCCTCCACGATGGGCGAGCTCGAAACTTACTCGAAGCCGTATTGTGGCACGGGGGAGAAGCCCTCCCTGGCAAGCAGCATGTACTGACATTTAATCAACAAGAGCGTGAGGCGTTGGTCGCCTTTCTCAACTCATTATAAGGAACGTTATGAAGCCCTTTACTCTATCGACCGTTGTTTTAGCGGCGAGCTTGTCTGGCTGCCAAAGCGTCTCTCACTCGACGCCAGAGAGCGGCTATGAAGTCACGTCTCACGTTAGCCAAGGTGTCTATCAAGTGGAATACCTTGCTGCTGCGCGTTTGGCTGACTCAACCCAAGCCTTGCACCTTGAGATGGTGAACTATTGTCAAAATGGTCACCACAACCCAGCACTCAAAACCCAGTGGCAAGCCACGATGCAAGATTGGATGGCGCTCCAAGGTCAGGAGCGCGGGCCGGTACAGGCCCTTGAACAGAGCTGGAACCTACAGTTCTGGCCAGATAAAAAGAACACCACGGGTCGCAAGATGAGCGCATTAACGACATCGACATGGACCGCAGCAGAGATCGCGCAGCAAAGTGTTACGGTGCAAGGATTGGGGGCAGTGGAATGGTTACTTTATGACGCCAGTTCGACACTGGAGCGCTCACAGACCACTTGCCAAACGGCGCAAGCGATCACCGAAACACTCGCCAACAATGCCAATACCATTCACCAAGCGTGGAAAACCAACCCTTGGCAAGCGCTGAACGATGAGCAATGGCTGGCGGAGTACATAGCGTTGCTGTCCAATCAACTCGAATTCAGTATGAAAAAGATGACCTTGCCGCTTGCGGATTTTGGTCAGCCGCGACGCTACTTTGCTGAATCTTGGCGCTCGCAAGTATCGATGGCCAATCTGTACGCGAACGTCGAGGCGATGCACGCCCTTTATCTGGCCGGCGGCAATGGCTTAGATGCACGTTTACGCCGCGAGGGGTACAGTGATCTTGCCGACCGCGTGCTTAACCAATTTGAGCTGATCAGTACCACATGGCCTAAGGACGATAGCTTGTTTACTTTGCTTGAGAGTAAAGAGGGTTACCGAGAGGCGTATGCTCAGTACAATAAGTTGGAGCAGCTGAAGTACCTCATTCACGATGAAGTGGCTGTCGAGTTAGGTGTCGTAATAGGATTTAATGCAACCGATGGTGACTGATTCAACACGCCGACAGCTATTGAAAGCCGCATTGCTCGGCGCCGCAGTGCCTTGGATGCCTATGGGGTGCGCCTCGGCGAAAAAGAATACCGGGCAGCCCGATTTGATTGGTTGTGCGATGACGGGTCCGAATCGCTTTAGCGCGGTGGTGGCCGATTCCACTGGCATGCCGATACGTCAAGTCGCGCTCCCGTCTCGTGGGCATGGTGTCGCGACATCCGCAAGGCTTCACCACGCGGTCGCGTTTGCGCGTCGTCCGGGGCACTACTTTTTAGTGTTTGATTACGATACCGGTGACGTTGTCACTCTAAGCGCTGCAGCAGGTGATCGTCATTTCTACGGTCATGGCGTCTACTCCAATGATGGGCAGTGGCTTTATGCCACCGAAGGGGAACGCGGATCTAGCCGCGGGATCATCGGTGTCTACGACGTGCTGGCGGGTTATAAGAAAGTGGCAGAGTTTACCGGGTTTGGTCTTGGGCCGCATGAAGTGATCGTGATGCCTGATGACCGCTTGGTGATTGGTGTCGGAGGGGTACACACTGATGGGCGGACACCTTTGAATCTCACCACTATGCAGCCGAGCCTAAGTTATCTTGACGCAAACGGCCAGGTGGTGGAACAAGTCTCACTACCTGATAGGCATTTGAGCATCCGACATCTCGCCCATGATGGCGATCAAACCGTGTTGTGCGGTCAGCAATACAGAGGCCAACCGGAGGCGACCCCGTCACTGCTGGCTATGCATAGCGCAGGTGAAGAGATGGTGTCGTTACGAGCAGCGCCGGAAGAGTGGGCGCGCTTTGACCACTACATTGCCAGTATTGCCGCTACAAAAGAGTGGATTCTTGCTACCTCGCCAAGAGGAAACTGCTATGGCATTTGGAGTAAAGCGACCGGTCAGCTGGTGGAACTGTCGGCACTGGCCGATGCCTCTGGTGTGGTTGTTCATCAACAACGTTTTATGGTCAGCTCTGGTTCAGGGCAAGTGGTCTCGCAAGAGCAACCCAAGGTGAAAACTCGGCAACAGTCGGGTGTTCAATGGGACAACCATTGGTCGAGGATCACATAGTTCAATTAAATAGCGATAGAGTGTCATACACTTTTAATGGGCGTTCTCATAAACTGTGCACACGCGCCCATTATTTTTTGCCATACTGATCACATGGACGCTGAAAAGCAAACGGCGGAGAGAGCGTATGAAGAGATGGATGATCGGTGTTTGGGTAACCCTAGTAATGGCGTTCCCACTCAAAGCCATGGAGCATTTTCAGCAAATCGGTTGGATTGACAGTAGCAGTCCAGTGCATGAGATTGTTCAATATCCGCAACTGGTGGAGCAGGCTTATCGTCAGAACAGTGACCAGATGATTTGGTTCGATCTGCAACAAAGCACCAAACTTGAGTTCCAACTTGAGGTTATCCAGCAAGCGCAATTCAGCCCTCTGTTTTCACGTCAACTCAGTTATTTGGCCTTCTTTCGTAAGAGCAATCGCTGGCATGAGTATGACATCCTCGCCACTGACACACTGCTGCTCTATCTCAGTTACGCCGAGCACGCACGCTCACAAGGCGAAGGTTGGTTTTTTGGCGCTTCACTCAATTCAGCGCTACCTCAGCTGAGCAGTGATGCTTGGCTCGCCTTTCAATCTGCAGCTCACAATCAGCAGCTCGCTGAGTTGATTGAAGCCTACACACCCGACAGCGAAGGCTATCAAAAGCTGGTCGATAGCTATCTGGATCTCCTTAAGTATCAAAAGATTGATGTGCCCAAATACACCCAACAAGGTGTAAAGCGGGTGGGGGATACGCTGACCGATCGTGACGTGTTGCTTGAACGTATGGCGATGGTCGGCGTTAACTTAGATGAGGTCAGGCGCGATGTGAGTTGGTACGACGTGACACTGGAACCGGCGATTAAACGCTTTCAAGCGCTACATGGTCTTACCCAAGATGGCATTATTGGCAGTGAGACCATCGGCTGGCTAAACCGACCGATAGAATTACGGATGACAACTCTCGCACTCAATGCAGAGCGGATGCGAATGTGGCCCGCTCAGCGCGACACGCTCATTTTGGTCAATGTGCCGAGCTTTGATATGCACTATTGGCATGCCGGTCAGACGGTTTTCGAATCCAAAGTGATTGTGGGCAAAACCAAACGACCTACGCCAGTAATGCAAACCCGTCTCGACTCTTTGATATTCAATCCCACTTGGAATATCCCATGGAAAATCATGGTCGAGGACATCATTCCTCAGGTGAAACGCGATCCTGAGTATCTGACTAAACACAGTATCCAGATCATTCCTAAATGGGGATCAAGTGAGACAATTCCGGCCAGCGAGATAGACTGGCAGAACTTGAGACCTAAGTCTTTCCCTTATCGGATGCGGCAGATGTCGGGCAGCTACAATGCCTTAGGTCTGTATAAGTTTAATACCCCCAACGCGCGTGCGATTTATCTGCACGACACGCCAAGCAAAGGTCTCTTTAGTCAAACGTCGCGAGCGTTCAGCTCCGGATGTATTCGCGTTGAACATGCGGACACCTTCGCCAACTTGCTTCTTGCTCAGCAAGGCATGAGTATCAATGATGTCGATCGCAGTGAGTGGGTATCGAACAAAGCCGTAGCGCTGCGCACGCGTATTCCGGTTTACATCATTTATCAAACGGCATGGTATGAGGAAGGGATTGTCCACTACCGCGACGATATTTACCGCCTCGATAAATCCAGTTACACAAAAAGTTAAGCTGACCAAAAATTTACAATTCTATCAACGTACAAAAATAGCCTGACAGCTCAATTACTAAGCAAGCGTGCCGCTCAAATTTTTGAGATTGTGCACGTTTTATGCATTTGCACTTATTATTAGACTCGGGTAGTGTCCTGACATCTTGATAACTACCCCATTTGATGAAGGTGCAAAGTTTTGGATTTATCACGCAGACATTTCATTCAGTTGGCAGGCAGTGGCATTGTTGTAGCAAGTTGTCTACCCGGGGTGGCATTCGCATCACGAGCCCAGCAGCCACGTGTCCTCGCTATGAGTAATCTCCATACTGGAGAAGCATTAGAAACCTGTTACTTTGACGGTGCTAAGTACGTTAAAAATGAGCTCAAACGTTTAAACCATTTATGTCGTGACTTTCGACGTAATGAGGTTCACCCAATGGATAAACGTTTGTTTGACCAAATTTCAAAAATACAAACTATGCTCGGTGTCGAAGCCGAAGTGCAGATTGTCTCCGGCTACCGCTCTCCAGCCACCAATGAAGCGCTGCGCGCGCAGTCAAGTGGTGTGGCGAAGAAGAGCTACCACATGCTTGGTCAAGCGATCGATTTTCGCCTCGATGGTGTGGATTTGAAGAAAGTGCGCGATGCCGCTAGAGAGCTCAAAGCGGGCGGCGTTGGGTTTTACCCAAGTAGCGACTTTGTTCACATCGACACTGGGCCGGTACGCTACTGGGCGTAACGGTTGTCAAATCGAACCGGTGGTGTCATAGTTCAGCCAGTTTAACTGTTACTCAAGGCTGAATTATGGCACTCAAATACCAAGTCGTCCCTGTCACCTCCTTCTCTCAAAACTGCTCCATCGTCTGGTGTGATGAAACCATGAAAGGCATCGTCATTGACCCAGGCGGTGACGTGAAGTCATTGGCGACGCTTATCCAAGAGTTGGGTGTCGACGTCGTCAAACTGGTGTTGACTCATGGCCATCTCGATCATGTCGGCGGCACAGAGCCTCTTTCTGATGCCTTGGGCGGTGTTGAGATTGTTGGCCCACACAAAGACGATAACTTCTGGTTACAAGGACTAGAAGGGCAGAGCCAAATGTTTGGTTTCCCGCTTACCAGTGCATTTGAACCTCATGAGTGGCTAGAGGATGGCGATACGGTCACGTTTGGTCATCAGCAGTTGGATGTCCTTCACACTCCGGGCCACACTCCCGGTCATGTGGTGTTGTTCAGTCCATCGGCGCAACTGGCGTTTGTCGGTGATGTGTTGTTTAACGGCTCCATCGGTCGAACCGACTTCCCGAAAGGTGACTTCAATACCTTGATTCATTCGATCAAATCAAAACTGTGGCCGCTAGGTAATGAGGTCCGCTTTGTTCCCGGTCACGGACCGGAATCTACTTTCGGCCATGAACGCCGCACTAACCCGTTTGTAGCGGATGAAATGCCGCTGTACTGATGAATCTTCCCCTAAAGGTCGCGAATGCGGCCTTTTTTGTAATCGTTATTCGGGTTCTGCGGCGGCTAGGTAACGTCGCATTAGACCGACAAACTCATCGGCAGGGCGATCAAGGTCTTGGGTAGAGATGAAGATATCATAGTCATAGTAGGCGCGTTGATAGCGCATGCGGTTGGCGAGCATCGCTTGCAAACCAGTAAAGGCATGCCCGTCTTCGTCGTGGTAATCGGCCGAGTCCAACACAATCTCCTCAAAACGCGTTCCTTGTTTGTGCTGTTTTGCGCCAAGGTAAAGTAGTGCACGTTGGCTGAGCAAAATTTCTGTCGCTATCCGAGGGCACACGCCAGTGAGGTAGGGCGAGTAGTGTTTGAGTTTGATGCCTATCCAAGGCAGTGGCTGCTGCCAACCGTCGTTATCGTAGTAACACAGACCAACGCGGCTGATGTTGTTCCATTTCACTACCCAGCCGCCTTTGAACAGATGCTGCTGAAAATGGGTCGACGTTAGGGTGTATTTGACGGTACTTTTTAAAATCAGCCAATAGGCGACGAAGAGCGAAAATCCGAGCAAGAACAGCGCCAATAAGAAGGGTTTAAAACCGGGGGCCCAGAGCATTAACGCTGCAAACACCACCAACAACAGAGAAGCCAGTGACACTCGCCACAAGGGGGAAGCAAGGTTGATAGGCTGATTCACAAGGTGTTGCGTTTCCATGTCGCTCTCCGGTCACAATCTGATGACTTCTAATACTACGATGAGCAGGACCGATAAGTTTATACGTTGTTTAAATTGTAGTCTGATCTTGGTAGATAGCGCATTTTTGGCGCACAAAGCCGCCCTAACTCTGTAAATAGTGTGGAAATTTTGGTATAAAACGCGCTTCAAATTTCAACCGCTGCTCGATTCCTCGTGAATCTGCAGTGATACGGAGACAGATTCAATGAGATTAGCTCATAAGCGTAAAGTGCAGATGAAACTGCAAAAACGCATTAAAGCGACGGTAGCAAACATTCAAGCGGTAGCGAAAGCTGCGCCTGCGCCTGCACCTAAAGTAGCCGCTGAAAAACCGGCTGAGAAAGTCGTCGCAGCGAAATCAGTGGACGTGGCATTGACACCGAAACAGCAACAAGTGCTAGACATCGTGCTGGCCAACTGTGAAGGCATCAACCCGAAAGGTATCGGCATCGCAGCTGGTCAAGAAGAGGCGAAAGCGGCTTCATGGGCGACGGGTGCGCTTAAGAAACTGTTGGACGAAAATCTCGTCGTTAAAGAGCAGCTAGCAGGCAACAAGGTCATCTACAAAGCCATATAATCTGCCCGCTCAGTATTGCCGTGCTCTGTGAGTGAGCACAAACACAAGAGCCTCGATGAATGTCGAGGCTCTTGTGTTTTTATCGGGCACGACAACCAGTTTTTAACATTTGTCACAATTATCACATCTTTCTACTGATTCATTTTACTCATCAATTACTACGTATAAATTGATCTTCTACTTATCTGTCTGGTTAATAACTAGCTGATAAATAGTTATTTATCTATTGTCGTATAAATTATCCTACGTATTACTACGTAATTCTTTGGTCTAAGGCTTGCGGGGGTTGTTAATTTTTCTCCGTGTTCACGCTGATTTAATAATCAATAGCTTTCTACCAAGCTGTAAACGAAACAAAAGTAACTGGATAGTTGCTACAGCTAACAAAGGACGTGAACATGAGTCTAATTAAACAAACGTTGAAACGAGTACTGAAAGGGACCGCGATGGCTGCGGCGCTTGCGGTTGCGGCAACCTCCGCAAACGCAGCGGAAAAAGTCTATCGTCTGAAACTGGCCGAAACTTGGGGACCAAACTTCCCGATTTTTGGTGACGCGACGAAGAACATGGCGAAAATGGCGGAAGAAATGTCTAACGGCCGCCTGCAAATCCGTATTGATTCTGCCAACAAACACAAAGCGCCGCTTGGCGTGTTTGATATGGTGAAATCGGGCCAATACGACATGGGCCACTCCGCATCGTATTACTGGAAAGGCAAAGTGCCAAACACCTTGTACTTCACCTCAATGCCATTCGGCATGCTGCCCACAGAGCAATACGCTTGGTTCTACTACGGCGGTGGTATGGAGCTGATGGAAAAAGTGTATTCGCCACACAATTTAATGTCGTTCCCTGGCGGTAACACAGACGTTCAGATGGGCGGTTGGTTTCAAAAAGAGATCAACTCAGTGGAAGACTTGCAAGGTCTTAAAATGCGTATCCCGGGCTTTGCAGGCGAAATCCTTGCGGAGCTAGGTGCGAAACCAACCAATATCGCACCGGGTGAACTCTATACCTCGCTAGAGCGCCGCACCATTGATGCGCTTGAGTGGGTAGGTCCATCTCTTGACCTACGTATGGGCTTCCACAAAATCGCGCCATACTACTACACAGGTTGGCACGAGCCAGCAACTGAGCTGCAGTTCCTTGTCAACAAGCGTACTTGGGAAAAATTGCCAGATGATCTGAAAGCGATCTTGCAAGTCGCGATGAAGACTGCTGCGTATGATATGTACACCCAATCTAAGCATGAAAGTGGCAAAAACTGGGTATCCATCAAAACTGAATACCCAAATGTTCAAGTTAAAGATTTCCCAGCGGAAGTGATGACGGCGCTACGCGAAGCGAACGATCGACTTCTTAAGCAACACGCGGATGAAGATGCGCTTGCGAAGGAAATTCAAGAGTCACAAGCGGCTTATATGCAGCAAGTGCGTTCTTGGACAGACATTTCTACCCGTGCCTACCTCAACAGTTCGGCACAATAACAGCAATAACCTAAGCGCCGAGTTTGTCTCGGCGCAAGCCCAAGAAGCCTCACTCACTAGATTCTGAGTCTAAAACAGAGCGTATATCGAGTGTAATCAAAGTGTTGTAAGCCTAACTTGCAACACGCTTTCAAAATTCCATGGAGTAGGGAATGAGAAGTCTTATCTATGTCGAGCGTATTTTTAATCGCTTTGGTGACTTTCTAGGCTGGCTATCCAGTATTCTTTTTATCTTATTGCTTGCCAACGTTGTCTATGACGTGGTGATGCGTTACGCATTTAATGATGTCTCCATCGCGTTCCAAGAAATGGAGTGGCATCTCTTTTCAGCCGTCTTTTTATTGGGTGTCCCTTATGCGCTGAAAGCGGGCGGGCATGTTCGAGTGGATCTTTTCTACGAGCGACTATCGATGCGCGCCCAAGCGATCATTGATCTACTTGGTACGGTGGTCTTTCTTTTCCCATTTTGTTTGTTGGTGGCGTGGTTTGGTATCGATTTCGCCAAAGAGAGCTATGCGTTAGGTGAGACATCGGGCGACCCCGGTGGTTTGCCTTACCGCTGGATCATCAAAGCCATGATTCCGGTTTCCTTCTTCTTTATGGCTATCAGTGGCATTGGATTATTGATCCACTCCCTCAATAAGATTTTTAACCCACAGCTGCTGTACGTTAACAGCAAAGATCAACACTAGGAGACAAGAAGATGGTCGGTATTGTAATGTTTTTTGTCGCCTTGTTTGCACTGCTGCTAGGCTTTCCCGTCGCCTTTACCTTTGGCGGTATCGCATTGATTTTTGGTGTGTGGGCCGAAGGCATGGATATGTTTGCCTTTATGCCTTATCGCATCCAATCCATTATGGAAAACACGGTGCTCATGGCTGTGCCGTTATTTGTTTTTATGGGCTTGGTGCTGCAAAAGACGCGTCTGGCGGAGCAGTTGCTTGAGTCTATGGGGCGCTTATTTGGTGGCGTTCGCGGAGGTATCGCGATCTCCACCGTGCTGGTGGGAGCGTTGCTTGCGGCCTCTACTGGTGTCGTGGGGGCCTCGGTGGTGGCGATGGGGCTGATTTCACTGCCTGTGATGCTTAAATATAATTACGACAAGGGATTGGCCTGCGGCACCATCTGTGCGTCTGGCACACTAGGCCAGATCATTCCGCCATCTATCGTGTTAATTTTGCTCGGTGATGTGCTGGGTGTGCCTGTCGGCGATCTGTTTCAAGCGGCGGTATGGCCGGGGTTAGTCTTGGTTGGTGCGTACGTCATTTATATTTTGATTTATGCGAAACTCAACCCAGAGGCGGCGCAACCGATTCCAAGTGATGGCAGCATCAGTCGTAAGCAAGAAGTGATCACGGCGCTTAAAGCGGTGATCCCACCGTTGGCCTTAATTGTGGTCGTTCTTGGGTCTATTTTTGCTGGCGTGGCGACACCGACGGAGTCGGCAGCGCTTGGTGGCGCGGGTGCTATCGTTCTTGCTCTGCTTTATAAGCAATTTAGCTGGGGCATGGTGTATGACGCGGCAAAAGAGACGGTTAAAGTGACCGCGATGGTTTTTGCTATCTTGTTGGGTGCCACCGCTTTTTCGATGGCGTTCACCTATACCGGTGGTGACTACTTGGTCGAAGAGTGGATGCTGCAAATTCCTGGCGAGAAATGGGGCTTTTTGATCATCACCATGTTGGTCATCTTGGTGTTGGGCTTTTTCATCGACTTCGTTGAAATCTGTTTCATCATCGTACCCATCATCGCGCCTGTGGCGGAGTTGTTAGGGATCAACATGACTTGGTTTGCTATTTTGATTGCGATGAACTTGCAAACCTCATTCTTAACGCCGCCTTTTGGTTTCAGTCTCTTCTATCTCAAGGGCGTGGCGCCGAAAGGGGTCACCACCACGGATATCTACCGAGGCGTGGTGCCGTTTATTGTGATTCAAATCCTGGTACTGGCGTCACTGTTGGTCTTCCCTCAATTTTACGGAATGTGATCACTCGATTACAGTTGATTAACAACTCCTGCTAAAGTGGAGGCCACCCAAATCGGGTGGCCTTTGTGTTAAATGGGGAGAAGGAATGCCGTTACAAGCCAAGCTGATTTTGCTTAGCCTTGTGCCTTTGCTTCTGGTGACGGCCATCACCAGTTGGATTTCAATTCATCAGGCGAAAACCCTAGGTGAGCAAGAAATTGAGATTTTTGAGAGTGGCTTAATCAAGTCAAAAGAGTCGGCGCTGAAAGACAGCGTGGATCTCGCGTTTGATGCGATCGCCTACATCTATAATGACCCTCATTTGCCGGAAGAGGTGGCCAAACAAGAGGTCAAATCTATCCTCAATAAGCTCCGCTATGGCAAAGACAAAGATGGCTATTTTTTTGCCTATGATGGCGAAGGGACCAACTTAGTCCACCCTGTGATGCCCCATCTTGTAGGCGAAAACCTTTACGATCTGCAAGATGAAAACGGCGACCACTTGATTGCTTCTTTATTGATGCAAGCGCGCAGCGGCGGCGGTTACCACCGCTATTTGTGGCAAAAACCGTCAACGGGGGAAAATGTCCCCAAGCTTAGCTACGCGGCTTGGCTGGATCGCTGGCAATGGATGATCGGCACTGGGGTGTACATCGAAGACATTACCCAAGAAGTGGCCAATTTGCGCTCTGAAGTGAACAAAAACATCGAAACGACCTTTTTTTCTGTGATTGTGATTGTGGTGGTCACGGTCGCGGTGATTGTTGTCATCACCTTGGCAGTCAATCTTCACGAGCACCGTTTGGCGGATAAAAGCTTGAAGGAGCTGGCACATAAAACGGTGATGTTTCAAGAGGATGAGAAGAAGCATCTTGCCCGAGAACTGCACGATGGCATCAACCAACTGTTGGTCTCTAGCAAGTGCCATCTTGAGCTGCTCGGAAATAAACTTGATGACGCCGTCCTTCAGCAATACGTCACTCAGTCGCAAAATTCGCTGCTGACGGCGATCAACGAGGTCAGACACATTTCTCACCAATTGCGCCCGAGCGCATTAGATGACATCGGCCTTGAGGCTGCTCTGAAAACCCTGCTGCACGATTTCAAACTGCACTCGGGGATTGATGTTGAAGCGTCGATCCACACTGAGAAAGGCAAGCTAAAATCAGAAGTGGCAACGACCTTGTATCGTATTGCTCAGGAGTCTTTGACCAACATCGAGAAACATGCACAGGCGAAAAACGTCACCCTAGTATTGCAGCAGATGGGCAGCATGCTGCAGTTGATCATTAGAGATGACGGCGTCGGGTTTGATGTGACGTCCGCGTTGAGAAAAAACGGTATTGGACTGAGGAATATGCGCGAGCGCGTAGAATTTATTGGCGGAGAGATTGAAATCGAGAGTGACGCCGGGCTGGGTACTGAAATCACTGTCTTACTCGAACTGGAAGGATTAGTGTATGGATAAACCAATTGAAGTGGTGATCGTGGACGATCACCAAGTGGTGCTGGATGGATTCATCGCACGGTTAAAACAAGAGCCAGAGATTCGAGTAGTAGGCTGTGCCAGTAATGGTTTAGAAGCGATTGATGTGGTCAAGGCACTGAATCCAGATGTGGTTTTAATGGATGTCAGTATGCCGCTGATGAACGGCATTGATGCGACCCGCCTTATCAAAGAAGAAATGCCCGAGGTCAAAGTGCTGATGTTAACCATGCACGATAACCGCGAATACATCATGAAGGTGATGCAGGCTGGGGCGGTCGGCTACATGCTCAAAGAAATTTGTGCCACACGTATGGTGCAGGCTATCAAAACCGTCTATCAAGGCTCAACCTACTTCTGTGAATCAGTAACGCAAACCCTCTTTTCCCAAGAGGTGATTCCCGCCGCGCAAAAACCCAATCCATTGAGTCGCCGGGAAGAAGCGGTGCTTAAGTTGGTGGCACAAGGCAACAGCAGCAAAAAGATCGCGGCGCTGCTCAATATCAGTTTTCGAACCGTTGAGACCCACCGTCAAAACATCAAACATAAGCTCGATTTGCACAGTACCGCAGAATTGGCCAAGTATGCCGTTGAACACGGATTAGACGTTTAACGACCCTAATTAATCGTTACGACAAAAAGTCGCAATTGCCGATTGCATTACCACTTCGGTATAAGGCGTTTTCCTATTAATTCATGGAGCGCCAACGGCTGATGAACGCGCTAATCGATGCACTTTTTACACACGGTTACTATATTTGGGATGATTTTCTTTCAGAACACGAAGTGGCGGAGCTTCGTGATTGCCTACCGGACACCTGGAAAAAAGCACGCATTGGCCGCAATGAAGAGACGGTTCGCGCTGCCTCGATTCGAAGCGACAAAATTCACTGGTTGTCTCCTGCGATGGGCGAACCTGTTCAGGCTTACCTAGACAAGATGGAGCGTATTCGTCTGGCGGCCAACCAGCACTTTTTCCTCGGCCTCTTTGAATATGAAGCGCACTTTGCTAAGTATGAGCGCGGTGACTTTTATCAAAAGCATCTCGACAGCTTTAAAGGCAATGAAAACCGCCGCTTAACGACGGTGTTTTACATGAATGAAGAGTGGCATGAAGCCGACCAAGGCGAGTTAGTGATTTACGATCTCAACGATCAAATGATTGAGAAGGTCGCGCCGAAAGCGGGTCGCTTGCTGGTGTTTTTCTCTGAGCAATTTCCTCATGAGGTACTGCCCACCCAAGCGGAACGATACAGTATCGCTGGGTGGTTTCGAGTCAACGGCGTGCAGGGCAACCAGCTCGATATTGCGCGCTAACGCTACGGCCTCCGCGAGCGCCCTCAAAGGCAAAAGTGACAGTTTTCTCGGGTTAGACCGTACATGCCGGCACGACTCGCCAGGTGCTTATTGCCTTCTCTTAGCCCCATTTTATAGCCATCTAACAATCGGTCTTGACGCATGGTGAGGCGATTCACTTGAAACGTCTCATCAGGTGCGATGACTCTAATCTGCGTGCCTTTCGGTGGATTGCGGATAAAGTCGAGCGAGCGGTTGTAGTTCTCTGCTCTCACGGCCATCGCGTTGGCGATGGCGGGATATTTGGCCAGCAATCGCCTCATTAGCCAAGGATGTTTTGCTTTTGGCATTCGATAGCTCAGCGGGTGTGACAGAATCACAGTGATCTCTCTGGCGCCGCGTCGGTGCGCCTCTGCGACAGGGATCGAATCGGACACGCCGCCGTCTGTGTAGCAATTGCCAGAAAAGCAGGGCGTATGTTTGTACGCAATAGGCAGAGCGCAGGTCGCCTCAATCACTTGCTCTAAGTTATGCGGTTTGACCTGATAATAGTCCGCTTCTCCGGTATCAATATTGGTCGCGGCTGCAATCAGCGGCATGTTACCAAACATCATGGTTTCATTGATCGGATAACGACGGTTTGATTCGCGGATAAGCCAGCCGACATCGACCAAATTTCCCCCCTTTAAAAAGCGTCTCGGATCGTAAAAGCGACGGTCGGTGGCGAGTTGGGTGATGACATTAAAGCTGCGCTCGGGCTGTTTAGACAAGTAACCGATGAGATTGGTGGAGCCAGCCGACACACCAAGCGTAAAGTCGTAAGGGTAGTAGTCTTGGTGGATAAACGTATCCAATACGCCTGCGGCGAAGATTCCGCGCATCGCGCCGCCTTCCACAACCAGTGCTTTCATGCTTTCTCTCAACTCATTTCATTCAACAGGTCTTACCAGATTACGTAAATGGGTCGGTGTTGGTAAATCGTTTATGCAAATTGCTGGGATAGGTCAAATCGAACAACTGGATCAATTGTTTTAAACTATTAAATCAATAGATTTAAGCGGATTTACCGATTTACTCTGTGGCGATACATTAAACCTATCACGACAACGCACCGTAAGAAAAAGGGCGTAAGTCATTCTCAAACACTTCAGTTTTTTAATTACTTAAGTGGTTAGACACGTTGTTTTAGAGGGCAAAACTATGACATCACAAATTAATCTTATTGGTCTAGATAAAGACAAAGCACAGCAACTCGCCGTTGAGCTCAACGATCTTCTTGCACACTATCAAGTGCTTTACATGAATACCCGTGGTTACCACTGGAACATCAAAGGCCAGCAATTTTTTGAGCTGCATGTGAAATTCGAAGAGATCTACACTGATCTGCAAACCAAAATCGATGAATTGGCAGAGCGAATCTTGACGTTAGGTTTCACGCCAGACCACAGCTTCACCCAATACCTTGAAGGCAGTACGATTCAAGA
This sequence comes from Vibrio sp. R11-SG3-ISO3-SZ, assembly GCF_059834345.1. NCBI lineage: Bacteria > Pseudomonadati > Pseudomonadota > Gammaproteobacteria > Vibrionales > Vibrionaceae > Vibrio > Vibrio sp. R11-SG3-ISO3-SZ. The sequence goes on along the minus strand of NZ_JCBDGX010000018.1, from coordinate 50,223 downwards.
GCACAAAAACGCGACACAAGGGAGCGAGTGTATCAAAGGTTTGGTTGACGGCTTCAGTGTGCTCCTGAGTAAACAACGCACGATCCTAGAGCAATCGGGTGACGCTGCGGATGAGGGCACGGCGGCACTGATGGGAGATTACATCCGTGAACAAGAGAAACTGCTATGGATGCTAAACGCGTATTTGCAATAATGGCACGGCTTTTACCCACCTATTTATGGGGCGCCGAGAAAAAACACTGAGGATATAACCAGTAAAATTTGACGGTTGATGATCATCGACTATACTGTATGTATAAACAGTCAAGGAGGTGGAATATGATATGGGAAACCATTGAACGCGTTAACCGCCTACGTCAAAAGGCGTTGTCAGACCCGGAGTTCATTCAATCAGCGAAGGAGCATGAGCAAGCCATTCGTCATCAAGATGAAAGCTATGAAGCTCGCGCCAAACGGAGCAAAAAATTGAAAGATAGAACTCTGGCCGATATTTACAAGCAAGTCGACTTTGCACCGGATCCCGAAGGTCGGCAACATTAAAGCCTTGCTCCAATCGTCATTTTTCTGTTTAACCTAACTCTAAGCAGCCCACTCGGGCTGCTTTTTCGTTCAGGCTTTTTCGTTGAGGTAAGATGGGTGGCAAAAAAAGAAGGTCGCATCACGCGACCCGATCACAGGAAGTCAACAATGTCAGTCGACAAAGCATATCAACATGGAGTTTTCTCATCCCTAGACAACTTACATCTAAAGTTTAGTTGAAGATGTGGGAATGAACAGAGTGTGAATTGAATTAATGCTAAGTGGAAAACGAGAGCAGCGTCGCGGCTCAGCGTAAACAGAGCGGGTGGTTATGGGTGCGGCAAGGTCTCATAAATCAAGGGTAAAGGTTCCTATTTATCTGCCGATAACTATACTAGTTAGAGTGGGTTAAGGCCGAAATAGGAGCCAGCCATGAACGACATGGAACAAAAAAGACAATACTATCGCTTAAAATATCCTCGCCGAGCGAGACCAAGTGTGCGCTTTTCTGATGAGCGTTTTCACGTCACTGAGGTCTCGGAAGGGGGGATTCGTGTCGTGATGAATAATTTTACCTCGGTATATAAGGGACTATCGCTTGCCGGTATTCTGGATCTACACTGCGACAACCAAGTAGCCATTGAGGGAGCCGTGCTGCGTATTGATGGTGGAGAGGTCGTCCTTAAACTGAAAAAAGGGCCGACATTTAAACATATGGTGCAAGAGCAGCGTCACATCAAAAATACCTATCCTACCTATTTTGAGCGTTTAAAAACCATCGAAGCGGCGTGATGGTTTCACGCCTTACTCAGCGTGTCGCCACCCTGTTAAAGCGTCGTTATTTCGTTAGGTGATGGCTATACACCCCACGCGTTCGCTGCTAATGTCTAGCCACGAGAACGCAAAACCTTTGGAGTGCGACATTGCACGGATTGCCTCAAGATCCCCATTCTCTTTTTGATGTGCCTCACGAGCGCCGAACGCGCACCTCTGATGTCATCCTCGCGTTAGCAGAACAAGCCAGTCAATCGACCATTACCTTGCGTAGCTTGACGCAACGCTTTGGCGATCGCACCTTCGGCTTGTTTTTGGTGCTGATGGCCATTTTTAGCATCGTGCCGTTTGTCTCTCTGTTTGCAGGGCTCACCATCATCGTTTTGGGCTTACAGATGGTGGCAGGGCGACGTCGTGCTTGGCTTCCAGATTGGATTCTTGATCGTGCGATGCCCGCCGCTGCGGTCAAAAAAGCACTGTTAACCTTTGAGCCTAAAGTGCGAGCGATAGAGCGCTACATCCGCCCACGATGGCGATTTACCGAAGCGCCCATTGTCGATCGATTGAACGGCAGTATTGTGGCTGTATTAGGAGTGATTATTGCGATCCCGGTACCCTTGGCGAATTTGGCGCCTGCCCTGGTGGTGATCTTTATGGGGCTGGGTTTGCTTGAGCGTGATGGCTTAGTGCAAATGGTTGCCTTACTTCTCGGGCTACTGGCGATGACGACCATGGGGTATTGGCTATTTATTCATTAACGCCAGAATGAGAGAAACGCATCACACGAATCTATTGACACTGTTTGATAATCAAACTAAATTAACAGTCAAATAGTTTGAAGGTCAAAGTAATATGCGGTCATCATCTTGCCAATCTCACGGTTTTTCCAGCCACAATCATCAAGGGGAAACCCGCACTTTCTATGTCTTACTGCTGACGGTCGTCACCATGGTGGTGGAAATCGTTGCAGGGACAGTCTATGGCTCGATGGCTTTGCTGGCGGACGGATGGCACATGGGTACTCATGCCGCCGCATTTTGCATCACGCTATTTGCCTATCGCTATGCGAAAAGGCATGCCAATAGTGGTCGTTTCTCGTTTGGTACCGGTAAGGTCGGCGTGCTCGGTGGTTACACTAGCGCCATTGCTCTGGGCATTGTTGCGCTACTGATGGTAGTGGAATCGGTTCATCGTTTGATCAATCCTCAACCGATTCAGTTTAATGAGGCAATCTTGGTCGCGGTAATAGGTTTAGTGGTCAATCTTGCCAGTATGGTGTTGTTGGGCGATCATCATCACGACCATCACGACCATCACGACCATCACGACCATCACGACCATCACGACCATCACGACCATCATCATGACCACAATTTGCGCGCCGCCTACTTACACGTGTTGACCGACGCCTTGACCTCTATTCTTGCCATTGTGGCGCTGCTGTTTGGTAAATTCTATGGTTGGCATTGGCTTGATGCCTTGATGGGTATCGTCGGAGCCTTGGTGATCACCAAATGGACGCTCTCCTTGATTCATCAAACTAGCCCAATCTTACTTGATGGAAGCATCGATGATCACTACCTGGATGAGGTGGAGTCAGAGCTGGTGCGTCACGGTGAAGTGGTGGACTTACATGTTTGGAAAATCAGTGGCCATCATCACAGTGCCGCGATCACACTCAGGGTCTCTAACGGGCAGACGGCTGAAGAGATCAAGCAGCATTTAGAGAAGTTTGATAAGATTCATCACCTAACGTTAGAAGTACAGTATGAGCCGCAATGAACACGTTATCGCAACTCAATCACGCACTGACTGAATTTTATGACAAACTGTCATCTTGGGAGCAGTCGGTCGTCAAAGAGACGGGGTATAGCTTAGCCCAAGTGCATACCATTGAAACCTTGGGGGTTAATGGGCCCTTGCGCATGAAAGAACTGGCGCAAAAACTTGGAATCACAACGGGGACGCTAACCGTGCAAATCGATAAGTTGGTCAACGCAGATCTGATTGAGCGATGCCCGCACCCTGACGACCGCCGAGCGATTGTGGTTCGTTTGACCGAGCAAGGGCAAGAGATTCATCAGCGCCACAATCAGCTTCATCTTGAATTGGTGAACGAATTGACTCAAGGACTCGAGGCCCAACAAATTGAGACGTTGCTTCAGTGCGTTAATGCGATGAATGATCAGTTTTGAACGCTGAGCGACGGTGAAGATTGCGCCATAAGCCTCGTCCTATAGAAGGTTTCTATGTAGTGGTCAACTAAAATTGGCCACTTCGGGAATCGGCTTGGGTGCCTCTTCGAGGTCGGTTTTATCGCTGCACACAGTGCCCTATCGGAATCCGGGTTTGCTGGCAGCCGTTAATTTTGGTGATGGTTTGCACTGGAACCGCATCCCATTAGGTTTTGCTATCAAGAGGCTCGGAGGCTAGGGCCATATTCCCATCCAAACAGCGGATAAAGACAGTCGGCGCGAACGGCGTTGTCAAATAAGCCGTTTTTGATCATCAAGAGAAAAATCAGTTCAATGTTGGTGGAACCGCGATTAAGCAGGTTGAGTGATTTAGGCAGCAAACGCTCAAGCATGAACTTAACCTGTTTATAGCCGCCGATTTGACCATTGTGAAGGAACATCCAATGATCGACGATAAAAGGATGACAATTGGGTCAAAAAATGATCCCAGAGTATCGTGACTCTGGACTCATTTTTAAGTCTACGGTTGTGTAACCAGACTAAACTTTGAAGTTGCCCACGAGATCGTTAACGTGCTCTCCGGAAACAGCCAATGAAGAACTTATTTTCTCAGCACGTTGTAAATCAGCACTTAGCTCTTCAACGATGTGCTGAATCGCGACGAGGTTTTGATTAATATCTTCCGCAACGGCGCTTTGCTCCTCAGCGGCGGCGGCGGTTTGTATCCCCATATCATGAATCGTGCGGACTGACGTTTCAATGCCACCCAAGCGTTGCTGGATTACAGAAGAATCTTGTACCGTTTTTTCTCCACGTTGCTGGCTGGCGGACATTGTTGAGACCGCTTTTTTAACGCCATTTTGTAGCGCTCTGAGCATCTCATTAATCTCTTCTGTACTCGATTGCGTTCGACTCGCCAATGAACGGACTTCGTCTGCCACGACAGCAAAACCACGACCTTGTTCGCCTGCTCGCGCCGCTTCGATAGCTGCGTTCAGTGCCAACAAGTTGGTTTGTTCTGCGATGCCGCCAATCACTTCTATCACACTGGTGATTTGATGGGTTTGATCGCTCAAAGACTCAATGGCATCAGAGGCAATATTCACCTCAGCAACTAATTCGTTGATGCTCCTCATCGCTTCAGCCACCTCTTGCTGGGCATCTTGAATTTGTTGATTTGCTTCGTTTATCGAGTCAGAGGTAAGGTTAGTGTTGTTCGCGACTTCACGAGAGGTCGCGGCCATTTCCGTTACTGCCGTGACGACTTTTTCCGTTTCTTGACTGTGATGTTGCATTGTTTGGCTCGACTTTGAGGTATGAGCATCTAAATCGTGGGCTGCTTGCATCACGGAAACAGAACTGTTTTGAATATCTTTAATTAATGGCTGCATTTTATCCATAAAGGTGTTGAACGCTTGACCTAGCTGAGCAACCTCATCGTGTCCTTTCGTTTCCAAACGACGGGTTAAATCACCACCCCCCTGTGCTACGTCATGAAGTCGTTGAGCCATATTGGTCAGTGGTAACAAGCTTTTGCTTACAACCAAACTGATAATAATAATAGTGATAATAAGACCTAACACTGAAACCATAACGGCAAAGCCGATATCCGACATTATGTTTGCTTCACGTTCGACACGATATTGAGCCACGAGCTGATCGACGTCGTCGATATAAATCCCTGTACCCAATACCCAGTCCCATTTGGGTAGGTGCTCCGCGTAACCTAATTTTGGTGCTTGTGCATCAATGGATGGCTTATGCCAAGAGAAGTAAAGAAAGCCGTCACCTTTTTGAGATGCGTCGATAAGTCCAGCAATGACGGGGACGCCATTATCATCTTTTAAATCATAGAGATTCTTGCCTTCTAACGATGGCTTGATGGCGTGCATCGTGTTAACGCCTTGGGAGTTGTAGGCGAAGAAGTAACCATCATCCGCAAAACGCATACTTTCAAGAATGTGTTTTGCTTGCGGAATATTTTCACCATTTTTATCACTCTCATAGAGAGATTGAATTGCCGTGCGCCCCATCAATAGATACGCTTTTAGCTCATCTTGACGAGACTCAATGAGTTCCTGACGATACAGTTTGGATTGCTCCTCAAGATCTCGGACGCCATTCCAATAGAAGATCCCAGTTACTAAAACGGTAATCAGTACGAGGGGAATAATAGTAATTGACAGCAATTTCCCGCGACTTTTTAAATGCATAACCATGCTCCACATTATTTTTTGATGCTGGCTTGAGATGTAGGGGGGAACCAGCGTTATTGTTGTAATTCGTTTGTTAATGTAGCGATTATTTTTCTGATGGTATATGAGAGAGTAAGCAAAGCTTTGCAGGGCTCACAAACCGCTATCCGGATCGGGCAATTGCAACGTATTGAGTATCTCCTCATAGCGTCCGGAGCGATGCAGTTGCTCAAGCCCTTGATTGAACTTTTCAACTATGAGCCTGCTTTGGGGATGCCGTTTTGAAATCATCAGGTGGTAACGACGCTCTTCAGTCGGAAAACGAGATTTGGAAATTCGAGTCATTTCTTCACCATCGAGCAGGGCCTGCATGAAGTAGCGACCCACGTGCTCTTCTAAAGAGATCACTTCGATGCGTCTATACAGTAGCCGTCTGAATAAATCTTCGTAGGTGCCCACTCGCTCGATGGTTAGACGCTGCTCTGCCTCCATTTTCTCTAATAACGGATAGCTAACATGCATCGGTGCCCCAAGGATCGTACCTTCCAACGCTTCCATATTGGGATAGCTTTCTTGGTAACCGTCGAGAAAATAGAGGTAGTCATGGCTCTCAATGATTGGGTCACTGAAGACAAAGTCATCATCACGCTGAAGTGTCCAAATCCAAGGAAATGTGCCTATCCATATGTTGTTCATTACTTGAGTTTGTTTGTAGGCTCTCGGCCACGGGAAAAAGGCGAACGTCACCTCTATATCTACTTGCGCAAAGGCTTCTGTGACGATTTGACTGGCGATACCGTGATGTTGAAGAGACTCTGAGGTATAAGGCGGAAACTCACCAATGGCGAGGGCAACTTCTCGTATCGAGTCGTGCGCGTAGACAGAAGGAGTGAGCAGCAACCCACATAGCCAAACCCATTGCCAACCTCTCAACATGGTTTCCCTCCGTGACGTGTTGTCCTCTGCCCACAGAGCGGAATATAAGTGGGACTAGGTTCATATCAATAAGCGTAGAGCAATACTACGCTTTGCATATGATACGTCAATAATGAGGAGCGAAAAGTGGTAATGAGAGTTGACCGTAAAGCGGGAAAATAAAACGAGCTAGCCAAAAGAGGGCTAGCTCGTTGACCTGTGGATAGTACAACGCACAGTATCGTCAAATGGCTAGTTGTCTTTGGTTGTCTACCAAGACGATGCAACCATAGCATAAAAGATATAATAATACATGTGACATTTTTTCTCTGAATGTGACAAGTCAGGAGCGACGAAGTGTTTGATCGGCTTCAATATCCTGAATGAACCCTAAACGAAGCCGCCTTTTCACGCTGTCATCAAACTGGGTGTGGATCCAAGTCGTAACGAGTTCCGCTGCTTTGACTCTGTCGGTCGTTAATGCACCAAGAGCGAGTATGTTGGTATCGTTATGCTCACGGGACTGCTTGACCGTGTAGCCATCACTGCCCAAGACTGCGCGAATACCATTGACCTTGTTCGCGCAAATAGACATGCCCACTCCCGTACCACAGATGAGAATGCCAAAACGAGCGTCACCTTGCGTTACATACTGGCATGCTTCAACGGCATAAAAAGCCGAATGGGTGATTTCCTTAGTATCGCTGCCAAGATCAATGACTTCATGACCTAATTGAGAGAGATGCGCGACGAGATGACGTTTTAAATCGACCCCATTGTGATCGTTGGCGATGACCAGTTTCATGCTTGCTCCTGCGTTAATACGTTGTCGAGACAGTGCTTGGCGAAGCGCGGCAGTATACTCGTCGCTAGCGGTGTTTGACAGGTCTTGGTTTGCAGGTCACTGCAGAGTTTATCGCCCAGTTGTGTGTTTAAGTCTGCGATCATGTCGTTCATGATAGCGGCAGAAAACTCAGGATGAAATTGTACGCCCCAGGTGTTGTCGCCCACGCGAAAAGCATGGTGAGGATCCATTTTGCTGGCGGCAAGTCGGTGAGCACCAACAGGCAGTGTGAGCACCGATTGGTAGTGGATGGCTTGAGCAGGAAAGGTATCCGGTAGGGAAGAAAAGATTGGATCGTGCTCTGGGTGTTTAGATATTTCCACCGTGCCTAGCTCCAATCCTTGGGGATTAACATCCACCTTGCCACCCAGAGCATGGGCGATCAGCTGATGGCCAAAACAGATACCGAGCATCGGTATGTGCTGCTGATGCAGCGCTCGAATATGCTGACTCAGTGATGTCATCCATGCCGTCTGCTCGGTCACCATCGACAACGATCCCATAATGATCATACCCGCTAATTCATCATAAGGTGGAAAGAGGCCGTGGATACCATCATGAAAGCGAATGGGCAGGGGTGTGGTTCCAATCGCCTCTTGAGCCCAAAGTTCAAAATCACCATATTTTTCGAGCTGATTTTGGGGCGCAGAACCGACGTTGACGATAAGCAGTGATTTCATAGTGGTGGACTCTCTTCCTTGGTCATGGATGTAATCTAGAGAATTTACTGGTTAGACGCAATGTCTTGCTGGTGACTACTGAAACCACTGGCGCAGCTTACCAACCCGTTGAATGATCAAAGCGTCTATGGCCAACACAACCAAGATGGTCATCCCGCCGAGCGGAAAGAGTAGCCCAATGATGAACAGTGTCACTAGCCCAACCTTCCAAACTCGATCACTTTGAAAGGTTGGTGGTACACCTAATCGAGCGCGTTGAGGGCGGCGTATCCACCACATCATCGTGCCTGAAACACAGAGAAACAGCGTAATAAGGCAAAACAAAACATTGAATACCTTGTTCCACAACCCGACATCGCCTTGATGAAGTGACACACTAGCTGCCATCCATTTGGCAAATATGGTGTAGTCTTGCCACGTTACATCGAGAACGGGCGTCCCGGAGTATTGATCGAGATGGAGTGTCCGGTCTTGGCGAGGGTCAAAATTGTCGCCATTCATCGAATTGGCAGCAATCGTGTAAACGCCTTTTTCACTAAGTGGCAGATAAACATGGTAGCGAGTAAAGCCGAGTTGATGTGCCTGCTCGACCACCTCGTCGAGCGTAATACTACCAAGATGAGAGTGTGTCGCCGCTGGCATCTGGGTGGTCATATTGGTGTGATCGTGGGTTGGACCCTCCTCAGATTGAGGAAGTGGGGTTTGTTCAAGATTCCACGGCATCTGTTTGTGGCCAGTTGGGTTTAAGTCTTGATGCGTAAGCTGAGAATTCGGCTTTTCTCCCCATGTGTAGTAGGTGGGAAAGGTGTTCCAAGCTTGCGTTAATTTGGCGCCCCAAATCCCAGTCCAGGCGAGACCTGAAATTAAGAAAAACAGCAACACAAGTGACAACACACCGCCCAAGTTGGCATGTAAGTCACGTAACAAGACTCGACGGCCTTGACCCAAGCGAAGCGTTAGAAAACCGGCTCGTCTTGCATGATCATTTGGCCACCACAAGGCCACGCCCGTCACAACCAATAAGATGCCTAAGCTAGCAGCGATCTCTAGCAGTCGATCGCCGACGTCACCGATCAGCAGGTTTGCATGTATGCGGTTTGCCCATTGGTACACGCTCCGGTTGCGTTCAATCGTACCTTGCAGTGTGCCTGAGTATGGATTCACTGCGACTATTAATGAGCGACCATCTTGTGTTTCAAGCGAATAACGATTGACGGTATCGTCGCTGCGAGCAGGCGAGAATTGGGTGATGGTTGCATCAGGAAAAGCGGCGTTGACGCTGGCCATCTGCTGGGTGAGAGAGGTGGTGTGATGTTCCGGTACAACGGCTAATATTGACTCGTACCTCGCGAATTCGATCTCCTCATCAAACAGCATAATGAGACCGGTGAGCGAGAGTATGATCAAAAATGGGATGACAAAAAGCCCGGCATAAAAATGCCAACGCCAAGTCATAAAGTAGCGTGATTTAATGTGATGAGATTGAGCGCTCTTCGCTTCTAACGAGCTTGACGACATAGCGATTTCCTTTTGGCTGCTTTATTCACAGCGACGACATTGGTGATGGTGGCGTGTACTTGTGTTATATCGGTCTATTGTTTTTATATTGATATTGTTGGCGTATTTAGCACGCGACACACATTGGCGTATGAGCGATAGGATCCGGTAAGACGTGTGCGTTGAGTGAAAATACGTTTTTGAGTAACTCAGGGGTGAAGATATCCTTCGGTGAACCTTGAGAGACGACCTCACCTCGGTGCATCACCACTAAATGGTCGCAGTAGCGGCATGCTTGATTTAGATCGTGCAGCACCACAACCACTGTTTTCCCTTGGTTGTTCATCTCTCTCATCAGCTTCATTAGCTCAATCTGATGGGATAAATCTAAGTAAGTCGTCGGCTCATCCAACATCACGACATCGGTGTCTTGGGCAAGGATCATAGCGATCCAGACACGTTGTCGTTGTCCTCCTGATAAGCTTGAAAGAGGCACAGGCGCGAGGTCTGAAATGCCGGTCTGCTCCATTGCGCGCTGAACCAGCGCTTTATCATGGGCATTGAGTCTGCCCCAATGTGAAAGGTAGGGGGAGCGGCCATATTCAACCAGTCGTTGAACGCTTATCCCTTCGGGACTTTGGAGAGTTTGCGGCAGTAGTGAGAGCCGCTGTGCCAGAGACTTTTCCCCAAACGATGATAAAGTGGTTCCGTCCAGTAATATCTCACCGTGCATGGGTTTGTGTATGCGCGCCAGTGCTTTTAACAGCGTGGATTTTCCACAACCGTTTGGACCAATTAGGGCAGTGATGCGTCCTTTGGGGATCGAAAGGTTCAGATTGTTGATTATCGTGGTGTCGCCGTATCCGACGCTCAGGTTGTGTACTGTAATCATTACCAGCCCTTGTAACGTTGCAACAAATAAATGAAATAAGGCGCACCAATCAAAGAGGTTAAGACACCTGCGGGTAGCTCTATCGGTGGCTGCAGACCGCGGGCCAGTGTGTCAGAGGCAAGAACAAGTGTGCCGCCAATGAGTGCTGCGCCGGGAATCAAGGCTTTATGCTGATGACCAAACAGCATTTTCGCAAGGTGGGGTGCCAACAAGCCGACAAAACTGATGGTACCGCAGATGGATACGCTAAGACTTGCCAAAACGACAGCGCAGAGCAGTGCTCTCCACTGCAGTTTGGTGGGAGTGACACCGAGAGAGGTGGCACTGTCGTCGCCTAAACCGAGAATATCGAGTCGCCAAGCGAGCCAAAATGCATAGGGGACCAACACCACTAATGTGAACCAAATAGTGGGAACGTGTGTCCAGTTCCGACCCCACAAGCTGCCGGTAAGCCAAACCATAGCAGTATTGATTTCCATTGGATGTACCACCATCAAAAAGTCGATCAAGCTGGCAAGGAAAGCGCTGATCGACACGCCAATAAGGGCTAATTTTGTTGGTGTGGGTTGAGTGGTTGTGTTGATGATGTAGATGATTGCCGCAGCGCTTATGCCACCAAACAGTGCAGATAAAGATAACAAGTGATTAGGCGCCTGAGGAAAAAATACCATCAATGCGGTCGCTGCGAGCCCCGCTCCGGCACTGATGCCCATGAGGTCAGGAGAAGCTAATGGATTACGAATGATCCCTTGAACCAAGACACCCGACAACCCCAAGCCCGCGCCGACACCGATCGCTAAAATGACACGAGGCAATCGATATTGGTTAACGACAAAGTCGTACTCTCCCCCGTAGATCAGAGTGTGCGCCACTTGAACAGCGGATAAATGCGTTGCGCCGGCAATTAGGCTGACAGCGATCAAGCTAATCAAGATGGCAGAGAGAGTAAAAAATACAAGTCTGTTCATGAGTCTGAGTGACGAATAGCGAGGTAGATAAAGCAGGGTGTACCAATCAGTGCTGTGATAGCGCCAACGGGCGTTTCTGCGGGAAAAGCGATAGAGCGTGACAAAGCATCTGCCCATGTGACTAGCGCTGCGCCGAGCAGTGCGCAAGCGGGCACTAACACGACGTAGTTACTGCCGACTAAGCGTTTTGCTATGTGTGGAATCAGCAAGCCAACAAATCCAATCGGCCCTGCGACGGCAACACTTGATGCGGTGAGCAATAGGATAGCGATACTCGTGATGGCTTGGGTCCTAGGGATGTGGATACCGAGACTGATCGCTGACTCGTTACCTAGGGCAATAAGGTTTAAGTGACGACTCACCGTTACGGCCATCGTGAGCCCAACTAAGCTGATTGGCCATAGAGTATGCCATTCCTTCCAACCCAAAGAGGAGATGGAACCCGCAAGCCAAGTGATGATCGTATAAGCGTTATCGTCGACAAGTATCACAGAAGCACGCGTGAGACCTATCAGCAAGGCATTAAGCGCAATACCTGCAAGCACCAGTTTTAGGGGATTGGAGCGAGAGCTAAACACGCCACCTAACAACATGGCGGTTGCACCGCTTAGCATACCGCCGATACCTGCTAGCACAATACTGGGAAATTCAGACAGTATAGGTAGGTTGAGGGCACCAAGTGCCATGACGCAAGCCGCACCAGAGTTAATCCCTAGTACAGAAGGAGAGGCGAGTCGATTTCGCGTTATTCCTTGCATCAGCAGTCCAGCAACAGCGAGGTTTGCGCCGATCACCATGCCAGATAAGACGCGAGGGATGCGTATTGTTCGAATGATTTGTTGCTCAATACTCGGTGATGGGCTGGTGCTCATGGAATACCAAAGGTCAATCACGCTGAGAGGGAAACTAGACCACGCGATGACAGAGTAGCTCACTCCACTCAACAAGGTGAGCGAAAAACACAGCCAAACCAACTGCTTAGAAGTCAACATGGGGAGTGACTCCATTCTATTGACGATTGTACGAAGCGCGGAAGTGTAACCGTTATGATAATTACAATCAATTTCATCATTAGATAAATAAAAAATAGTTATAAAAGCTGTATTTTGAGTTGAAATGCTAATGATAATAATTACCATGCGCATATCTTGCCGGCTGACGAGCCAGTCGAGCACGATCACGACAACAAAAAGCGCATAAGCGCGTACATGTAAGGTTTTTATCTCATCTATGAAATTTGCTGCAAATACTATCACTCAATGCTTGGCCCTCTCGCTAGGCGTTACCTCGGTTGCGATGGCACAAGACCGCTCTAGCGACGAGACAGCTGAACTCGACACTATGGTCATCGTCGGTCAACAAAATTCGTATCTCGACCCTAGCGTCAACACCGCGACCAAAACCGATGTGGATCCGTTGGAAACGCCGCATACGGTTAACATCATCAACCAACAATTTCTTCAAGATATCCGCGCCAATACGCTGGATGATGCCTATGGCTATACCACAGGGTTAAGCCGCTCTGGGGTAGACGCAGATAGCTTTACACTCCGAGGTATGCCCGCAGATTTAAATACCATTCAAGTGAATGGCCTGCCTGGATTAGCGTCTCGTTTCGGCTCTCCTACAACGGCGAACGTTGAGCGTGTTGAAATCCTCAAAGGCCCCGCTTCGATACTTTATGGGCAAATACAGCCGGGTGGGCTGGTCAACATCATTACTAAGAAACCGCAAGAGGTTGCTTCCGTTACGTACGACGTATCTGCAAGTAGTTACCTCACAGAGGTCAGTGGCGTTGGCGAGAATAATGGATTTACCGGTACGCTCGATTCGACAGGGCCACTTAACAGCAGCAAAACATGGTTGTATCGAATGATTGTGAGTGGTGAGCAGTCCGACTCGTATCGTCAAGACGTCGATCAGACCAACTATTATCTGTTCCCCAGTTTAACCTATCAACCGTCAACGGCCACAGCGCTCACCTTTGGCTTAGAGCTTCAGTCTGAGCAGCGTGTGGCAGACAACGGACTGGCTGTCCTCAATAACGACATCAAACAGATTGCTTCGCTGGATACCCATTATCAATCAGCGGATGACACAGACGAAGATAAGGGACTTGTGGCGTTCGCCACTTTTAATACCGCATTGACTCGCGCCTTTGATCTTACCCTTGACTGGCGCAGTGTGTGGCATGAAGACTCACGTCATCTCTACGAGACACGTGATGTAAAAGACACGTCACAGTCGGTTACCGTGAGAGATAGAGATCAAGTCAATAAGCGTGAATATCATTTTATTGATGCGAGGAGCACAGGCAGTATTTGGCTTGGCGATATTGAGCATCAACTGCTGATTGGTACCAATATCGGCTTAGAAAAGCGCGATTTTTTGCGTGAAACCTACGCGACGAGCAGTGTAGACTTTTTCGATCCCATCGATATCACAGAGCGTGATGAGAGTGCGTATAACGTGGATCATCGCATTACCGACTACACCAACTACGGTGCTTATCTTCAAGATACTGTCTACCTTACTCCCGACTGGACGCTGATGGCGGGCGTGCGCTACATGCGCCAAGACGTAGACTTCGATTACATCAGTAAGTCAACTCAAGATACTCAATCCACGGATGCATGGGTGTCGCAAGCTGGCGTTGTTTATAAGCTAGCGGCTCGATCATCGCTATACGCGAGTTATGGAGAGAGCTTTAATCCCAATAGTGTTGAAAAGAAAAGCGCCAGTGATGAGGCGTTTGATCCTGAAGAGGGGCGTCAATACGAAATTGGTCTCAAAACCGACTTGATGGGATTGGGCAGCCAATGGACGCTGGCCTATTTTGACATTGAAAAATCGAACGTGGTTGAGAAAAACGACAACGGCGATTATGAATTGCTTGGTGAAGTACGTAGTACAGGGATTGAGACGGAACTGCTAATGCAGCCCGTGGACAACTGGCAAGTCAAGCTTGGTTATGCCTATGTTGATTCAAGAATTGCAGCGAATGCTGATGAGACGATAGAAGGGAATCGCACGCCGATGTCGGCCTACCACGACGCCTATGTTTGGACTAAATATAACTTCCCTTATCAGATTGCGGGCGGTGTCGTGGGAACCACACTCGGCGCGAATTATGAAGGTGCGCGATACACTAGCGAAGATCCGAGCTCGAGAGTGGCGTTGCCTGCTTATGTCACCGTGGATCTCGGTGTTCAATATGAGATGACGGATTACCGAGTATCGCTCAATCTCGCCAACGTATTTGATGAAACGTACTACGTTGGAGGCACGGACAGCCATCGTATTTACGCAGGTGATCCTCGCGAAGTGACACTGAGCTTAACGGGTCAATTCTGATGCGATTGGCCAATATAATGGGTGTGTTGTTTGTACTGTGTGTGAGCACAGTACAAGCAAATGTCAGAGGCACCAATGCAGCGGCGTACCCGCAGCGGATTGTTGTATTGGAGTATTCTTTTGTGGATGCACTGGCGGTGGTGGGAATATCCCCCGTTGGGATTGCCGATGATCATGATCCAGAGCGAATTATTCCTCAAGTGAGAGAACGTATTCAGCCTTGGACATCGGTTGGAATACGGTCTCAACCCAATCTAGAGGTGATTGCCCAATTGAAACCGGATTTGATCATCGCGGATGCGCACCGTCACCGAGTCAGTTTAGATGATCTCAATGCCATCGCGCCAACCTTACTGTTAAAAAGTCGCGGTGAAAGTTACCAAGATAGTTTGAACTCGGCGTTGACCATTGGGCAGGCTGTTGGTAAAGCATCGGAGATGCAAGCAAGGCTCGCTCAACATCGCGCGTTCATTGAGGCCCATCGAGGGCGTTTTCAAGGGCAAGGTAACGTACAGTTCGCTAACGTGAATGATCGAGGGATGTGGTTACATGGCCCTCAGTCCTACACCGGTAGCTTGTTGTCTGAGCTCGGGTTACAACCCGCAATGCCTGAACTGACCGAGAGCCATCTCGTCGAGGCAAATTTTGAGTTGTTGTTGAAAGTCAATCCAGATTGGTTGTTTTTCAGTAAACGCTCGACAACAACGCTACTTGACCAATGGCAAGATAATCCGCTCTTTAGGTTGTTGAATATTAGCGGTAATCAGCAGGCTATCGAGGTTTCTCCGCAGGTGTGGTCGCTTAATCGAGGCATCTTAGCAGCTGAAGCTATCGTCCGTGATCTTGAGAAAGCGATGGCAAAATCACCACAGGATTGAGCCTCGGTGTAGGTTGATTGAGTGTCAGCGATGTGACTCAGTGTCTGTCAACAACAGCCTTCACTATTGGCGAGCACTACGGCATCAGGGCGTCGCGGTTGAGATGCACCTTTTTGAGCGCGGAGGGCATGGTTTTGGACTGCGTGGAGCAAAAGAGCAATCGGTCTCTTGCTAGCCAACGTTGCTGCACAACTACAACTGGTTGTTACAGCACGGCAAGTAAGTCTTCGCCGCTCATCACCAGTGTAGGTTAAGGTTCCTTGTCTTGATGTTTGACTCATTGGCTGAAACAATGGTTTGCATAACAAACAGCGCATGCGTCTACAAAGCCGCTTTGCGCGCGTCAAGGAGTGAATAGTGAAGTATGACGTTGCTATCGTCGGGGCAGGTTCTATGGGCATGGCCGCTGGTTATTTTCTGGCGAAAAAAGGACAGAAAGTCATTTTGTTGGATGCCGGGGATCCTCCCCACCACAATGCCAGCCATCATGGTGAAACCCGAATTATTCGCCACGCGTATGGTGAAGGAGAGGCTTATGTGCCTCTCGCGCTTAGAGCGCAAGACTTGTGGCAGGAGTTGGAGCAAGAATCCAACCAGTCGTTATTTCTTAACACCGGCGTTCTGAATATGGGAGAGCGGGACTCTCCATTTATTCAAACCCTTATTGCCAGTGCCGTTAAGTACCAGTTACCTCTCGATATTCTTGATGCCTCGCAAGTAAGTGAACGCTTCCCCGGCATTACCTTACCAGACAACTATATCGGCTGTTTCGAATCCACATCGGGCGTATTGCGCTGTGAAGCGTGTATTCGCGCCTATCGGACCCTAGCCATTGGGCACGGTGCTGAGCTACTGACTTACCACGGCGTTGATAGTATAGACATCCATGAGTCAGGCGTAACACTCACTTCTGGAGAGACAGTGATCTCTGCTGACCGGTTGATTGTTTCAGCAGGCGCTTGGTCAGCAGAGATACTTCGTCAACTCAATTTGACCTTGCCGATGCAACCGACCAGAAAAACCTTCGCTTGGTTTGAAGCTGAGGAGACAAAGTATGGACAAGATCATTTTCCAGCGTTTTCTTTTGATTCACCAGAAGGCATCTATTACGGTTTCCCGAGTATTGACCAAGCGGGCCTCAAAGTTGGACGTCATGATGGTGGGCAAGCGCAAGATCCTAACTTGGACATAGAGCCTTATGACAGTGTGCATGATAGCCATGATTTGGAGCGTTTCTTAGCCGCAGTGATGCCAGATGTTGGCAATTTAATGTACGGAAAAACATGTATGTACAGTATGACAGAAGATGAGAATTTCATCATCGACAGGCACCCTCAGCATTCTCATGTACTGATTGCGGCGGGCTTTTCTGGTCACGGGTTCAAATTTGCGAGCGTGATAGGGGAGATGTTAAGTGAGCTTGCCTACAATGGGCAGACGCAATACGACATTTCAATGTTTTCACTTGAACGATTCTCGGCGTAGAAACGCATCAGATATCTATCCGCTGCGATGCGGAGCATCACGCTCACCGCGGCAATGGCTCGGGTGAGCGGTGGTGTTTATGGGATCAACACAAACTTACCAAAATGTCGTTTGCGTAAGAACTCCGTCTGTGCGTTGGCAATTTCTTTAAGCGGAAACGTCTTCGCGACTAAAGGTTGAATTTCATTTCGCTCAATGTAACCAATTAAGTTTGCGAAGACAGGTTCATCCCATGCTGTCGTGCCTATTAGTGTGATGTCCTTGAGGTAGAGCTTACGTAAATCTATGTTGACGATAGGTCCTGCGATTGCGCCTGAGGTAGCGATTCTGCCGCCACGTTTGAGCAGCGCTAAATGTTGACCAAATTTGTCGCCGGCGACGTTATCAATCACAACATCAACGCTGTTTTCACCAAGAATGCTTGGTAAGTCTGCGTTTCGGTCGTAGACCTGAGAAACCTTCAGTGCCCGGATGGCAGAATGATTAGCTTTTGAAGCGACCGCGATGACTTTAGCACCACGACGTACTGCTAATTGAACAGCGGCTGAACCTACGCCACCAGAGGCTCCTATTACAAGCACGGTATCAGAGCGCGAAACTTGTGCACGATGCAGCATATTCTCCGCAGTACCATAGGCGCAGGGAATGCTTGCCAGTTCGACGTCACTCCAACTGGATTGAACGGTAAAGACTTCAGTGGCGGGTACTTTGACGTACTGAGCGAAAGCACCATCAAAATCCGAGGCCATCCAGATGTTGTCTAGGCTGTCAAAACCGTGTTTTCGGATGCAGGGACGAACCAAAACGCGTTGGTTGAGCAGTGATTGATTCGTTACATCGAAGGCGTCGACTACAATCCCACATGCATCCGTCCCTTGGATTAATGGAAAAGGTGTGGCGTCGCTCCAACCTCCATCAGACAGTGAGCTAAACTGCTTCTGGTTCGCCATGTCGTCCGTTGAGCCAGTCACGTCTTGTGAATACCAACCCATACGTGTGTTGATTTCTGTGTTGTTTACGCCGGCGGCAAGCACTTTGACCAGTACCTCGCCGGGTTGAAGTGTCGGCATCGGTACATCTTTGTACTCCAATTTGTCCAAACCACCTTGAGCGGTAGTGACGATGGCTTTCATGGTTTTCTCTGGCTCCATAGGTCGCTCCCCTGTTTTTTCTTGCAATGCGATCGATACTTGATATTGTGTGTATAGTGATCACTATACTTTCATCTTGGAGTGTCAATGTCAAAAAGAGACGATGTGCTGAACGCTGCTGAGCAATTGTTTTATCACGAGGGCTTTCATCGAACTGGCGTTGCCAAGATTGCCCAATGCGCGAATACTACCCAGCGTACGTTATATAAGCATTTCCCGAGCAAAGAGGCGTTGATCCTCGCGATTATGAAGGAAAGGGAAGCGCGCTATTGGGCCTGCCTACAAGAAGTGGAGCTGCAAGCAGAGTATTCCTTTAAGGCCTTAGTCCCTTTTCTTGCGTTACGCCATTGGCACAAGCAGCAAGATCACGGTGGTTGTTTTTACCTACATGCTCTGGCTGAGTATCAAGGGAAACATGATGACATCGTAGATTATGTCCGCGATTATAAGCGCCGCCTTAGCGAGGATTTTGACACTAGACTCCAGCAAGATGGCGTATCACGACCTCACCTTTCGGCCTTATTGATGCTCATTTATGAAGGGATCACCGCTTCTTCTGCGTTGGAGTTGCCATCTCACACCTGGGATCAAACCGTCGACCATGTCTTGCAACTCTTGAACGATGCTCGTTAATGGGGCCACCATGAAAATTGAGAAATATTCCGCCTACCTCTTACTTCTGACCACTATGCTTGCCGCTTTAGGATGGATTTTTTCCAAAGAGACAGTGCGCGGCCTTCCTGCATTTGCTTTTATCAGTAGTCGCTTTATCTTGGCGTCTCTGTTTTTGATGCCGTTTTGCTACAAAGCATGGAAGCAGACAGCGTTAGCGGCCTGCGGGAAATCCGCTGGCGTTGGGGTGTTATTGGGTTCGGCACTGTTGTGCTGGATTCACGCGATTGACATCAGTCATGCGCTGGGTCAAGGGGCTTTTATCATGAGTCTCTCCATGCTCTTGGTCCCGCTGACAGCTTGGGTACTGTTTCGCACACGTCCCGAGCGGTGGTTCTGGTTCGCACTTCCGTTTGCAGTGTTGGGTCTTGCGTTATTGGCGCACGATCCTAGTGAGTCTTGGCAGTTGTCACAGGGTCAAATGTGGTTTGGTTGTGCAGCCCTCATGTTGGCCCTTCACTTTAACGTTAACAGTCGAATTGCACGTGAAGTACCAACGTTGCTTCTGACGACCTTGCAGCTTTTTGTCACGGGAGTGATGGCCGGGATTGCCAGTGCTTGGTTCGAGGTTTGGCCAGATACCGTCGATGCGGATATTTGGGCGTGGTTCACAGCGAGCACGTTATTAGCGACCAGCCTTCGATACTTAATGCAGACAACGGCGCAAAAGTACATGGCGACGGCGAGTGCCGCCTTCATCATGATTTTGGAGCCTGTGTGGACTGTGGCGTTAAGTGTCAGCGTGTACGGAGAGAGGCTGACTTTCTCCAACCAAATTGGCTGTGGAATGATTCTGCTGGCGCTAATGGTGTATCGCGCGCCGATGCTTTGGAGAAAATGAGCAACACAAGCGACGTATTGGTGCCAAAGCACTTAACAATGTTTAAGCCGCTATAAGTCCCTTAAGAGAGAAAATGTGGTTGGGGAAGCATGTTGTTTTACTCATCTTGATATTTTTCAAGCTTGTTGTAGAGCGTTTTGACACTGATACCGAGTTTGTTTGCCGACTCAGTTTTATTGCCCTCAGTTTCTTCAAGCGTATTCAAGATAGCAGCTTTCTCTAGCGTTTCCAGTGCAACGCCTGCGGGGACGAGGTTTTCGATGGGGGACCCTGTTTCTAGTGGAGGCGCATCAAACACTAGGTGCTCTTCACCAATGACGTCATCGGCCAGTATGAAAGCGCGCTCTATGGTATGTTTTAGCTCTCTCACATTACCAGGCCACTGGCTAGCGGCGATTTTATCAAGCGCACTGTCAAGAATGGTTTTTACTTGGTTTTCATTTGCATTGCGGTGAGCAATGAAATGCTTCGCTAGGCCGACAATATCATTCCCACGTTCTCTAAGTGGTGGGACGTAAATGGGGAAATGAGAAAGCCTAAAATAGAGATCTTCGCGAAAGAGTTGCTGCTCGATGGCTTCTTTAGGATCACGGTTTGTGGCGGCAATGACACGTACATTCGCGATGTGAACTTTGCTGTCTCCAACGGGACGATACTCTCCTGTTTCAAGGACGCGCAATAACTTAACCTGATGCTCAATCGGCATTTCAGTCACTTCATCAAGAAACAAGGTACCGCCCTGTGCTTGCTTAAATACACCATCATGCGGTTTATTTGCGCCAGTAAACGCCCCTTTTACATGCCCAAATAACTCACTGTCGACGAGCTCTGGGCTAATTGCTCCGCAGTTAATGGCAACGTACGGTTGCTGCTTCCTCTTGCTCGCAAGGTGAATTGTTTGAGCGACCAGCTCCTTACCAGAGCCGCTTTCGCCAACGATAAGGACATTCGCTTCGGTTCGAGCGACGCGACGCAGTGTCCTGTACAGGTCGTGCATTTGCGAAGAGGAGCCGAGCAACAGACCAAACTGGTCTAAGTCGCTGGTGGTAATGGCTTCGCCCTTGGTTTGACTTTGCTGATAGAACTGGCTGATTTCACTCAAAGTTTCATTTAAGACAGACATATTAACCGGCTTTCTATAATGGAAAACGGCGCCTAGATGAGGGAGGGCATCGATGTTGTCATGCGGATCGCCTGAGCTAATCAAAATGATCTCCATCGAGTCGAACAGATCTCGAGTACGAAGACGTTGGTAGTCGTCATGGTTAAGCTGCGTGACTTCAATCAATGCGACATCGGGCTGTTTATTTTCGAGTAGTGTAATCCAATCGTCTGTGTGAGAGCAGAGGGTGACATTAAAATTCGACAGCTCAGAGCTGGAATGAATCATGTCGCTTAATTGAGGATCAGACAACTGGATAAGCAGGTGGGGTAGCGACATAAACGTTGTCCTTTTTACTTTGATAGAGTCAATGTACGCGCATTATTGTATAGGTACAAGGAATGCGAATGTCATCATTCATTCAAATACACGAAAATAACCGAACCAGAAACAATATGAGTTGAGTTCAACGACTTGTGCAGTAAACGATCGCTGGTGAAAGTGAACACTAAAATGTTACATGTGCGGTGTGTAAATAATTCAAAACCTTTCGACTTATGAAAGATGGTATTGCTAGGAAAATAATCTAAATCGTTAACATTCAGATGGTTACGTTTTTGGCGTGAGGTTTGCAACGTGACAGTGGCAAAAGTGAACACTCATTAGCAACGTCAATTATGGAGAGTAACAATGAATAAATTAGCCACAGCGATCGCTTTAACGACATTGATTTCCGTTCCAACAGCCGTATATGCGGAAAATAATTGGCAAGAAGAGGCAAAAGATGCTTGGTTGGATGGGAAGGCAGAAACAACACTACTTCTAAATAGCAACCTCAATTCGTTTGATATCAACACGGATGTTAATGAAGGTGTGGTGACGCTCACAGGTTCTGTTAACAACGATTTGAAAAAGGCCCTCGCACAGGAGCTTGTTTCTGGTCTAGATGGTGTCAAATCGGTAGAAAATAAGCTCACGGTTTCTGAGACGCCTGCCGACGCTACTTCAGAGACACTCGAAGCGATGACAGACACAAAAATCACCGCAATTGTCAAAACCCGCTTACTGTTGGATACCAACGTCAGTGGCAGTGCTATAGAAGTTACCACGCAAGAGCAAGCAGTGACGCTCGCCGGACAAGTGAGTTCTGACGCCGAACACGATCTGGCTATCTTGATTGCCAGCAACACCAATGATGTGACACGCGTTATCGACAAGCTAGAAATTGTTCAATAGAAACGTCATCGCATTCAAATCCCGTACGTTAATGCAATACGTTCCAATAAGGAGTTTGTGATGATTCGTTGGATATTTATTTTCCTGCTGTTGGCGTTGGTTTCTGCACTCTTAGGGTTTACAGGCATTGCAGGTGCTGCAGCCACTATCGCACAACTTATCTTCTATTTGTTTGTTTTGTCTCTGATTGTTTCTTTGGTGATGTACTTTACAAGTAGACGTTAATAAAAATTGATAACTGACATAGGAAGGCGAAATATGAAAAACAATCACTCTATTATGAAATGGGTAATCCCACTGGGATTAATGTTTACCTTAGCGGCTTGCAGTGAAGAAGGCCCGATGGAAAAAGCCGGTGAAAAAATGGATGAGGCCGTACAAGATACTCAAAATGCCATTGAAGACAGCTGTGAGAATATTAAAGAAGAGCTGAAGGCTGAAGATGAAGATTGTTAATCTTTTTCTTAATTTTTAGTAAGCAAAAAGGGAGGGTTAACCTCCCTTTTTTAGTCTAGAATAAATTTATTTCCCTAGAGGGAACGCCCTTACCTATCTTATTATCTTCATCACATGGGAGCTGAACTTAATTAGAGTTGGAGCTGCTTTTCTATTTCATCATTTTCCATCTGCATCGCCGCGACCCAATACGAAATTTGCAGGGTCAATGAACGATCCGTTATCTCTCGCAAATGAGTGCGAAGAGCTATGATCAGTTGGGTATTCGCATGATACATGTGCTGATAGTCATCAAACGATTGGTCATCTTTTGAGTGAGAACGTTGTGCGTGAGCAAGGCGTGACAATACCTGCTGAGACTTCTGTTTGAAAAGCAGCTTGGCGACTCGATTCATTAGCGCTTGCTCTACAACGACAAAGCGATGAGCACTTCTCGTTAATGTATTGTTGGGCCGTTTTTTAAGCAGAGTTAGACTACGGGCATGATGATGGATAATAGAGGTCAGCATATTCTCTAGCGTATGGGTAGTTAACTTCATTGATACCTCTCATGATTCATCAATATTATTTCTCACATTTCAATTTTTAAAAATCATCTGTTTTATTGGTGCAGGTAATATGCCAGTACGAGTTGTTTGTTTAGTGTTGTTCTTTATGGTGATATTTTTATTTTTTCTCTATATGCCATGAAAAATTTACCGACTTTTTGGCTTAACAAAGAAAAAATTACATTAACATTCAACCATGAGAGCATTTAAAGTCATTATTTGATGAGGTGTGGAAATAAGTTTATGGGTGGCACGGTTCTCGCTTGTTCTACTTTGAACTCATTACTCATTGTTAGGAGATTTCCATGGCTACAGCAAAACAAACAACAGCAAAACAAACAACAGCGAAAGAAACAGCAGAGAAATCGAAAGAGCAGTTGGAAGAGGCGTACGAACTCGCAGAAAAAGCGGCGTTCGAAGCCGTTAATGCGATCAAGCAAGAAGCACAACAAAAGTGGGGTGAAAGCAGTCACCAAGCAGAGCAGGTCGCTCATTCAGCGGGCGATGTCATTAAGCAGAGGCCACTGTTGAGTATCGGCTGTGCGTTTTTAGCTGGTTGGGCAGTATCTAAATTGATCAAATAGCACTGAGACAAATACTGAACGATTGATGCGCGCAACAGGCACGTTGCGCGTTTGAATCCACCTGTTTAAACAGCATAACCAGTGAGTAACCGAATGACAAAAGACGAACAACACAGTGACAGTGTAGGTATCGACTCAGAGATGGAGAAAGCGCAGTTGAGCGAGCCTCATCGATCACAGCCTCAGGAGATCTGGGACGACTTGGCTGGCATCGCAGCAGAATCAGAACGCTTGAGCGTCCTCATTCGCTCTTGGCTGCTGTCGAGCGCGAAGCTATTTCGGCTAGAAAGTCAATTGAGTGCAAGAGCGTTGGGATCGGCGCTGCTATGCTCGATCCTATTTGTGCTGTTGTTGGTGCTTTTTATTTTTAGTCTTTCGGTTTCACTCGGCATCATCATTTATTGGTGGACATCCCAACTCCCGCTTGCGGTTTTGACTGCGCTATGTTCACTTGGTTTGAGCCTTATCTTGCTGATATGGCGACAAAATCAGTTACTGAGGCTTGTGGGCTATACACACACTAAACAGCAAATTAAGGAGGGTTGGGATGCGCTCACTCAAGCAGTTGAAAAAGGAAACCGAGCTCACTCGAATGGAGAGTAAAGTGGCACTCAATCAGTGTTTACTGCATTACCGATTATGTCGGCACTTAACGGCTCGTTTCATTGATAGGCACCCTTGTTTTGCCTTTGGTGGAATGGCGCTTTACGGTGCAGCTGTGGCACATCAAGCCATTCTGAGTCCGTCACTTTCGAGGTCCTTCAGTCGACTCGTTGTCCGGTCTGTGTTACCACGCCTCGCGGGGAGTAGATAGTTCGATGAAAAGTCGTATCACCATTTCCATGAGTCTCGTCCTATCGGTACTGCTTGTCGTTGTCACGGTAGTGCCGGCTCTTTACTTTGCGAAAGCGTTTTTGATGCCGCTGGTTGTCAGTAGTTTTATTGCACTAATGTGTAGTCCTTTTATCAACTACGTTGAATCCAAGGGGATGCCTCGAACCTTAGTCGTTGTTCTCGTGCTGTCTTGCTTAGTGGGCGTGTCGTTGGTAGGTTTTTCGGCTATGTCAGAGCCCGTCAAGCAGTGGTGGTCACAACTGCCTGATATCGTAAAAAGTGTCACTCAGGAAGTGAGCGAAGTGGCCAAGACCACAGAACAGCAAACCGGAGAGTCGCTATCGATAGCCGGTGATATGGATGACATGGGTGACAGTACGCTCTTTTCGTTGCTGAAAAGCTTAGCAACGGCAACGCCCGCCATCGTTATTAACGCGATGATGGTGCTGTTTATGGTGTATTTTATGCTTAATCACGGACGTGGTTTATACAGGCAGATGGTACATTGTCTGGATAGCTTTTCGCAGCAAAAACAAGTCGTGGGGTTAGTTAAAGCGTTGCAAAGCGATCTCTCGCGTTATGTCAGTACCATCACTTTGGTCAACGTAGGGTTGGGTGTCGCGGTGGGCTTAGTGTTCTGGATATTAGGGATGACTGACCCCTTTCTTTGGGGGGCATTGGCAGGCATGCTGAATTTTGCCCCTTATGTCGGACCGCTCATTTCAGCCTTAAGTTTTACTCTTGTGGGCTACTTGCAGTTTGATTCCTTGAGCTTAGTGTTGGCGGCGACCTCGCTTTATTTAGTGTTGAACTTAGTTGAGAGCCAATTCGTCACGCCGACGCTGCTCGGCCGACGATTCAATTTGAATCCACTGGTTATCTTCGTATGGTTATCCTTCTGGGGATGGCTCTGGGGGGGGATCGGATTTTTGGTTGCAGTCCCTTTGCTCGTCAGTGTCAACTTGTTGAGAGAGCGTGTCCAATTGGTCGACTGGCCAACACTGAGCCGAGGAGGTGAGCATGAATGAATATGTGGATGAGCTCGATTTGGGTCTGGGAAAGCGTCACCTTGTTGTTCAAAGGCGTTATGACGCCCTCGGGGCAGTCAACGATTTACTCATAGCGATTTGGTTTTTGGTCGGTAGTATTTTTTTCTTAAACGATGCACTTATGTTGGGTGGTACTTGGTTATTTATTGTCGGTAGTGCCCAGTTGCTTATTAAACCGGCTATCAAGCTAACTAACCTTGTGCATGTCAGTCACATCCAGCGCGAATGATGCCTACAAACATTGCTCCGTTCACAGTCATCTTTTTATCCATGAAGTCCGTATATATGAAAAATTGTCGTCGATTCGTTAATCGGTCACATTTCTCATTTATTTATGGTAAGTGTTTGACGATATTAGGCAACCTAACGTATTGACAACTATAATAAGTCTGTTGTGGTCAAGGATGGCACGCAGCGAAAAATGACGTCGAGAGACTGGTTGAAGCGTTGATGGAGTACGGAATGAAAGAAAAAGAGATCGAATTGCTGCTAAGCAAAATGAGCCATATTTTCGATATGAGTCGAGATGGTTCATGGTTTATGGGAAGGGATAGAGTGATTCGACACTACAACCAGCACTTTTATAGTCAGTTTGATCTGCCCTCCGATGAGATTACTTTGGAACAGTGGTTGTCATTGGTTCATCCTACCGACAAAGCACTGTTGAGTGAACGTGTGGACGAGCATGAGCAAGGCGACTCTCGCGAAATGGTCACCGAGTACCGCGTGAAAACAAAGAGCAATGGGTACATTTGGCTTGAGGCAACGGGCGTCATTGTTGCCGATGAGGGAGGCAGTTATATGGTCGGCTCTCACCGTGATATCAGTGAACAAAAGTTGCTAAGAGAGTATTTCTATCGTGTCGCCTATCACGATGGGGACACAGGGTTGTACAACAGACTCAAATGGATCGAGGATATCGAACATAATGAGGATGGTGCTGTGCTTATCACTGTGTCTGTGGATAATTTCAAAGATTACGATCGACTTTGGGGTGGCAGCTTCGCGAAAGAAGTCGTTGCGCGGTTAGTCAAATGGGTAAATGAACAACAAAGTGACTACGAAATCTATCGAGTTTCCGAAACCCAATTTGTATTAAGAACGCTATCTGGATTATCTGTTGAGGCATTGACTCTGGCGTTGAAATCATTGCTTGAAGCGTTCAATGACGAGATCTATGTCGATGAGCATCTGCTGACCGATGATGTTGCAGTCGGCGGTTTGTATGAATGCGATTTGGATCGCGATAGCCCATTAAGTCTTCTTTATCAGATTACCGATTATGCGTCTGATAATGGCGGGATCACCGTCTATCAAGGGGATGTGAAAAATGCTATTGACCGCTGGTTTGTTATCAAAGATTCGATTCGATCGGCGATAGAAAATGAAGACATCACCATCGCTGTGCAACCGATTTTTGACAGTGTAACGAATCAAGTCATCAGTTATGAGGCTCTCGCCAGGTGGACACATCATGACTTAGGTTATGTGTCGCCGGTTGAATTTATTCCACTCGCCGAGCAGCGTGGTCTCATTTCTGCATTGGGAAAGCTAGTCTTTAGTAAAGCGTGTGAGTTTGTGCGTCGTTGCCCCATTGATAGTGATAATCGACCTAAGGTCAATATTAATGTGTCGGTGATTCAATTGAGAGATCCAGACTTCGTGACCGATATCGTGTCGATTGCAAATCAATACAAGGTGCCGACTTCGAGGATCGTATTGGAGTTGACGGAGTCTCACATTCTCGATAGTAGTACGGTGTGTCATGACCAAATCTCAAAAGCAAAACAGGCGGGATTTGAGATATCTCTGGATGATTTTGGCGCAGGTTACAGCTCAATCATAAGCTTATTTCGACAACCACTGAATCAAATTAAACTCGATAAAAGCTTAGTTGAAGATTGTCAGCACGATGCGTCCTGCCGAAACTTGGTGACTTATCTGGTTCAGCTATGCAAAGACAAAGGAATGAGCCTTGTCTCTGAGGGGATTGAAAGTGCGGATATGCAAGCTTTTATGCAAGAGTTAGGCGCTTCTCATCTGCAAGGTTTTGGATTGGGTAGGCCTGAACCGATCGAGGCATACCTGCACGAAGAGCCGATTGAAGAACTGAATCAGAGTGTCGAGTGATAGCACACCTCAGTGCAGAGGCTAAAGCTAGGCTATCTCACATCGCTATCACATTGTTTGTCGACAGGTGGGCGTTGGAACCCACCTAGCGATACCTCAGAGTATGCTGCCACTCTGAGAGGTGGTCAATGTGCTCAGGTCCAATCCCACAACAGCCACCAATGACGCTCGCGCCACGTTTCGCCCATACTTTGGCGAGCTGTAAGTACTCTTGCGGTGAAAAGTGTCGCATTTGTTGGAGTGTACCGTTGGCTTGGTGCCCCGATAGAATAGGCGAAAAGCTATTGGCATAAACCCCTAGCGTCATCGTAGTATTATGGGCGTTGATGACCGAAGTCGTGTCGATAAGTGCTTGTTCGATCACTTCGGGAATCGAACAGTTAAAAAACAGACCATCTGCTTGGCGGCTTAGCATTAGAGTCACCGCCTCTTTTACCGACTCACCAGAACGAAGTTTTGCTTCCTCAGTGACTTCATCGATAAGCGTAAAAGCAAAGTGGACGGGCTTGTCGCTGATACTCATTGCCTTTGCTATCACGCGCGCTTCTTCCAAACTTGAAATCGTCTCGACCAGCCAGAGATCAACATAAGGCGCTTGAGCGTGATACAACGCGTGAGTCAAATCGCCGGCTCTCTCGGCGTCGAACAATTCAGGCCGATATGAGCCAAAGAAAGGCGGAATAGCACCTGCGACAAGAACGTCACGTTTGCTTTCGTCAGCGGCTTGTCGAGCGAGCTTTGCTGCCAACTTGGCCAGCTCGGGCCCTCGTTCTGAAAACAAGGTTTCACCCAGGTGAAACGGTACGCACGCGTAGCTATTTACTGTGATGATTTCAGCGCCTGCATCGATGAAGCTTTCGTGGGCTTGTTTCACGTAATGAGGCGCCTCAATTAGGGCTTGAGCACTCCAAAGTGGTTGAGAAAAAGGTGCGCCAATGCGCTTGAGCTCTCTTCCCATTCCTCCATCAAGAATCGTCAATGTTGTCATTTTTAGCCATCTATACTTCTAAATTTCCTAAGTCCCAATGTAGATCACTTTTTCTTTAGAGTAAAACCCAGCCTTATTCAATTTCATCATGAGCTATGTACAGAAGATGCGCTCAAGTCATTTGGTCGAAGTCACAGATCAACGTTGGCGCCTGGCGTCTAAACATTTTGTTGAATAGTGATTTGTACTGCCACCCAAGATTTAATAGCCGTTTTGCTAGGCTCTGGTTTTGTATGGTGGCCACCTCAACACCTCGATATTGGTAAGGGTGGCTTTGAATGTAGCGAATAAACCGCTTTAACACACCTTGACCACGAACATAGGGGGCAAAATTTACCGAAACAATGGAGAGTCTCTGGCTGCCGAGCGGGCAGTGAACCAAGCAATGTCCGTGTTCATGACTTATGGTGGCGGAAAACTCGGGAAATGGAGTCGTTTGATGAAGTTCTGAGAGCGAGTCGTACTCTTGGCAAAGGTGTTGAAGTAAGTGCTGGGCGTGAGGATCCATAATTAGCCTCCAAGCTGGGTGCTTTGGGTTGCGATGCTTCAGCCGCTATTTTAAAGGTTAATGTAGGAAGAAAAACGGAAAAGAATGGCGAGGTGAATTGCCGCATTTTTTACATCAGCAGAAATGTGCGCTGGTTTTGTGATTCAGAACCAGCGCTACTAATGGAATGCGGGTTATTTGACGAACTTTTTAAAAGGCGCGTCGATCGGTGTATCAGCGAGGTGATTGGTGTAGTTACTCATTACTTTTTGTGCAAGTCCAAGTACGATTTCCAACAGCTGCTGCTGACTATAACCAGCCGCAAAGAATTGTTCGATCTGCGTATCGTCAATCACGCCACGCTGACGCACCATCTGCAGTGTTGTTTCGCGAAGCGTCTCTAGTTTTTGGTTCGCCAGTGGGGTTTGGTTAACCAACGCATCGACAATCTCTTGGTCCACTTTCATTGACGCTGCAATCGCGCTATGAGCTGGTACACAGTAGTGACAGCCATGTTCGACGTTGATGGTTTGCCAAACGACCGTCAATTCTTCTGCGTTGAATGAGGTGCTTTGAAACAGACCATGTAATACCTGATACCCCTCCAGCAGTGCTGGAGATTCAGCCATCACAGCATGAAGGTTGGGTAGCATCCCAAATGCTTTCACTGAGTTTTCGATTAGAGGCTTGGACTCTTTTGGCGCGTTTTCTGCGGTGTATAGTTTAAATTCTGCCATGTTTCATCTCCTGGTAGTGATGTTGATTAAGTTCGACAGAGTCAGCATAGTTGATTTTGAGCGGTCGCTCAATATAAAATTGAGCACATGTTCAAAAATGGTGGTTAATCATGGCGAATACAAAAAAATTTCAACGTGAGGAAGTTGTGAAGGTCGCATCCGATCTATTCTGGAAGAAAGGCTTTCACGCGACGTCTACCCGAGATTTACAAGAGAATGTGAACCTTCGCCCTGGTAGCATCTATGCGACATTCGGTTCTAAAGAAGGCTTGTATTGTGAAGCATTAAAGATGTACGTCGCGAATCTTCAGGCCCAGTTTGAGGATCACTTAGCGCAACATTCAGCGGTTTTGTCCGCGTTAGAAGCGTTTGTTTTAGATGTAGTGATCACGCAGCGCCATACAAATCCCAGTGCCATTTGTATGTTAGTTAAATCGGCCAGTGAGTTTGACGAAGGATTTGATACGCTTCGCTCGCAAACGCAGGGCTTAGCGAATCAATTTGAAGCTTTTCTTGTCACATTGTTCGAACAAGCGATTGCCAACGGTGAGGTAGAAGAGCAAGACCCACTGCACCTTGCACAATGGTTCCAGATCCAGTTCACAGGTCTTAGAGCATACTCACGTCGCAGTGACGACGAAACGTTAAAGGAATTGATCGCAACCATGATGAACGGTTTTCGGCGTGAATGGCCACACAAATAGCTGATTACACGTTTTTCTAAGATTAAACAGGAGTTTTTATGATAGTGATAACAGGAGCGAGCAGCGGTTTAGGTGCGTCATTGGCAAAGCGCTATGCGTTGCAGGGAGAGCGCGTTCTCATTACTGGCCGGAGCAAGCAAAAACTCGAAAGCGTATTGGATGGCATACCGACCACATCAGCCTGTTATGCTTGCGACCTCACTGATCATTTTGAGACAGAGTCGCTGTTTTCAAATATAAAGACGCCGCCTCATACCATTATTCATTGTGCTGGTTCTGGTTACTTTGGAGCGATTGATGATCAAGAGCCCAATAAAATCCGCACACTGATTGATAACAATCTGCACTCGGCGATCAATGTGCTACGAGAGGCCGTGCGTCGGTATCAAGATAAACCGGTGACAATTGTAATGGTGATGTCTACTGCAGCTCTTCAACCGAAAGCCGGTGAATCCACCTATTGTGCGGCAAAGTGGGCAGTGAAAGGTTTGATTGAATCGGTCAGGCTGGAGTTAAAAAGCAAGCCGATGAAGGTGGTCGCTGTCTATCCTGGCGGAATGGATACTGAGTTTTGGCCGACAAGTGGGAAATCGCTAGATACTCATTCGTTCATGCATCCGGACGAGGTAGCAGAGATGATACATAGTGCCTTGCAACAGGTAGGCAATGGATATGTATCAGATATCACGGTTAATCGGATCTAGAGTTAGGAACACCGGTTCACATTAATCTGCTAAACTCTTCGTCCTTTACCTGACTAGGAATCGCTGACAATGAGCCAAGAGCAACCCAATAACCCGTTACATGGTTTAACCCTTGAGAAAATACTTGTACGTTTACAAGAGCACTATGGCTGGGAGGGGTTGGATGCAGAGATTCCAATTAACTGTTTCTATAACAATCCTTCCATCAAATCGTCGCTGAAGTTCTTACGCCGAACTCAATGGGCAAGAGACAAGGTTGAAGCGCTCTATATTGAAACCTTCTGCCAATGAACAAATAAGCTCGTAAAGCTATAGGCTACTCCAACGTTATGCTTGAGAGAGATTGACGCAAGATACGGTTTGAGTGGCCGATGCAGTACTTGAGATACATCAAGTCGACTTTCCAAAATTTGCAGTATCTTGATATGGCACTGGTTGATTATGGAGTAAGCGATGAAAATGTTCAGAATCGAGACCTACACGAACGAAGTGAAAGAAAGTACGGTGAGTGTTCCATTGGCGTTAGCAACGATTGCTATAAAACCGTTCTTAAGCCGCATCATGACCACACAGAAAGACGTGATCTTAGCCGCGTTAGAAGACAAAACTTTTTCAGGTGTGATTTTGGATCTGGATGATCATGCATCGGGTGAACGAGTGATCTTTTCTGTAAGTTGAGCAAGACGTAGTCTACTTATGGAATTTGACCATTGGCTTCAAGAAGCAGTCATTGATGTTTCATCTCTTAAAATGTGCTGCATTGTAGTGGCTTTTAATTCGACCAGAGTGATGTGGTTGTTGAGGGGTGAGATAATTTCGCATCTAACGGTCAAATTAGCGTTATATACCAGTAATCAGAAAGTCGATAGCAGCGATAATTTCGTTTCTAAATGTGCTTAGATCGTTGACTGGGGTCGTGAGGATTTGAGTTGGTACACTAGCCATTTGTTGAGTAAGAATCACAAAGTCACCTTCATCAATATGGATCGTAGGGCACAGATGGCTAGGGGCTTTGTTCTCTAGCCGTTCGATAGGAGTTAAGGGAATGACCAAGCGACTATTTAGTGAATCGAGCAACTCGCTTTGAACATCAACAAAATACGGGTAAGTGCTTGCGGCGCTCTTATCGTTGTTTTTATAAAGTGTAAATTGTGACATTAGAATACTCGGTATGAATCAGAAAATAGTCCGTGTTTTGCAGTTAAGTCGTTACACGCTTCAATTGCTTCGGCGTTTTGTTCTAACCATTCGGCTTTCAATTGTTGCTTTACTTCTTTTTCCAAAGCCTTCTCCATTGTTGCTGATAGGTTGATGTTTAGGCGCTTAGCTTCGGCAAGTAACTCACTGTTTAAACTAAGGTTTGTCGCCTTTTTAGGTGCATGTGTGCTATATATATTTTTCATGAAGTGTTTCCATGCGTATTAATGATGCGCAGTTAGTATAGGTAAAAGCTAGGCATACGACAAATTGTTCAAGAGGGATTCATCCCGCGTGGCATTTTTACTATGCGGTTGTCAGTTTCACATTTGGTTAGGCCATGTGTTTGTTGTTGGAGATACATAGCAATGGAAGTCACTATTGGGAATGATGCCGAGTTGATAAAGAGAGCTCAAACTATCCGCTATCAGGTGTTCACACTTGAGCAACAGATCCCTAAAGAATTAGACCTTGATGGACTAGATGAAGAGTCAATCCACGCGTTAGTTGTGGAACAAGATAAACCCATCGCCACTGCTCGCCTAACAGTGAAACAGGGCAGTACGTGTACTTTGGCTAGGGTAGCGGTCACAAAAGCATATCGAGGGGCTGGAGTTGCCTCAAAAGTTGTCCAGGCTTTGATGGGTTATGCGCAGAGTAATGGTGTTGAGTCTATTGTGATCCACGCTCATAGTTATCTTCGAAATTACTATGAAAGGTTTGGCTTTGAGTTCATCAAAGAAGTGGAGATTGTGGGTGAACATCAGTTAGTTGAAATGCGGCATCAAATAGTAAAGAGGTAGTTGCTCAAAGGAAATCTGATGAAACTCTTACTGGATACCTCTTATTTCTCTACCATCTTGCAGGACTTCTTCAATCTCCGCTCCATCAAGCATTTTTCCTAGTGGCGACTGAGGAGTGATGACAACAACGCGGTCGTTATCGAGTTTGTAGCCACCACATGCAGGTAAAAACCAACACGTCATGTCATCTGAGAGCGTCACTATCGCGCCGAGTTTGATCTCATCTTCTTCGTCAAAATCAACAAGCGGCAGGGACTTAAGGCGATTAATGGTTATATCAAATTCAGCCACACGCTGCGATTGGCCATGTGCTAAGTACGCGGCCTCTAGTCCAACGGTATCGTACTGTGTTTCTGCAACACTTTGTTCATGCGTAGCAAGATCATGGGCGATATCCGCCGCATCTAATGCATTTTGGCGTTGAGTGAAAAGGATCTCTAGGAGCTCGGTGCGCAGTTGTTCTTTGTTCAGCATGGTGTACAAGTGTTTGGGTAGACGCGTTGATAATACTGGATTAGCGATCAGAGTGCGATAGGGGATACAGCAACGATTTTATTTGTTCCAAAAACGGTGAAACCCCGATGTTGGTAGCATCGGGGTTTCGAATTTTTAGAAGTCTCGGTTGGTAAGGCCGATATTCTTTATGCAAAAGGCTGGATTACAATCCGGCTATTCCTTGGTAGGAGGAATTAGATGCGGATGAAGTCCATGTGCTCAACTTTTGGCTTGAAAGCGTGACGTTGAACGTCTTGTGGCTTAACTTTCACTTCAGCGCCGTCGATCACTAGAACGATACCTTCGTAAAACTCAGGCTTGTCCATTTGGTTAACGATGTCATCGTGGTTAAGAACGATCGATACTGGTGCAGCTTCGCCACCGTAAACGATAGCAGGGAATTTACCAGCGTGACGTAGGCGGCGGCTCGCACCTTTACCTAGTTCAGTACGTACTACTGCTTCAAATTTCATAGTAATTACTCTCAAATATGAAAAAATTAACTTCACATCTCGCAATGCGACCTTGCAGATGTGGTGTGCGCTTTAGAGAAATTGGTCGTAACTCTTAAAACGAGCGCGGATACTACCATCCATACCGTTTTCTCGCAATAGATATTCGCCGTGCGCGCGACAATTTCGCCTATTTTGTTTCAACGGCTTAGCGCTTGTGCTTCTTGGTTGCACTCGCACGTTGCATGGTGAGGATGGCTTTCAATCCACCTTGAGCACCCGCTTCTAAGCTCAGTGCGCCGCGATAGCTGTGTGCCATCTCTTGTACAATGTTCAAACCTAGCCCCGAGCCAGGGGTGTGCTCGTCCAAGCGCACGCCGCGTTTTAGCACTTGCTGAATGTGCTCTTTGGCAATTCCGGGGCCATCATCTTCAATCACGATGGAGAGTTGATGTCCGTCGTCGGCTTCGCGTTTTGCCTCATCAGTGATGACATCCACACTGTAGATTCTGATCATGCTGCTGGCCCATTTATAGGCGTTCTCCAAAAGATTACCCAGCATCTCGTCGAGGTCGGTTTGTTCCACGGCAAGCTCAATATCGGAATCCAGTTCATTGATGACGGTTAAGCCCCGGCTGGCGTATATTTTGTCAAACGCGAGTGTGATGGCATCGACGCGCTCGGCGGGATTGGATTTTACCGCGAGAATGTTTTTGGCGCCGGCCATGCGCGCGCGTCCGAGGTGATAATCAATTTGGTGCTGAATTTGATCGATGGCTGGGGTCAGCTTCGCTTGTTCTACCTCCCCCAATTGACGGATTTCATTCTTGAGCACAGACAGCGGCGTTTTTAAGGCATGCGAGAGGTTCCCAGCGTGATGACGGGCGCGTTCGAGAAGCTCTTGATAGTGAAACAGCAG
Organism: Vibrio sp. R11-SG3-ISO3-SZ; assembly: GCF_059834345.1. Classification (NCBI taxonomy): domain Bacteria; kingdom Pseudomonadati; phylum Pseudomonadota; class Gammaproteobacteria; order Vibrionales; family Vibrionaceae; genus Vibrio; species Vibrio sp. R11-SG3-ISO3-SZ. Next base: position 14,938 of record NZ_JCBDGX010000018.1, on the reverse strand, counting down.
CGCGTTGAGGTCACTGATCACCGGAGCTACATCTTTGGGGTAGGCTTCATCAAGGCGATTTTTTTCGCCACGGCGCAGCTCGGCCAACTCTTTCTTCATCTTGCCCAGTGGGCTTAATGACCACTCTACTTGCAGCATAATGACAGTCAGAAGCCCAAGATAGAGTAAGCCGAGAATCAGCCACAGCTGACCCATCAACTCGGTGACGGTCGCTTCGATGGGCTGTTCATCCATGCCAATCGTCACTTGAATAGGGCCGTTGTAATCGGGGAAATAGAGGGCCGAATCCATGGTGATGAGTTTCTCGCCTTTTGCCCCAAATACAGCGCTTTTGCCTTTGTGTTTTTTTGCGCCTTTGAAGGTCAGTGTCTGATCCCACAGAGAGCGCGAACGCAGCGTGTCGCTATCAGTGCTCGCTTGCCAGTAGAAACCACTATAAGGGCGAGTAAAGCGAGGATCGGATAAGCTCGAAGAGAGCGAGAGTTCACCTCGGTCATTGACGTTAAGCGCACCCGCCATTTCATCCATATAAATAGAGAGCTGATCGCGGCTGTCCTCAACCATATAGTGCAGAACTTGGGTCGGTACAGTCACGCCGGCGGCGATGATCATCGCCGTGAGCCAGATGATAGCGGCAAAGACCAGGCGACTTTTTAGGCTGAGCTTTTTAAGGTTGGCGACTCGGAGCTTAGGCATTGAGCTGGTATCCTAACCCACGCACGGTTTTGATGACGTCAGGCGCGATTTTTTTGCGGATACGGCCAATAAAGACCTCAATGGTGTTGGAATCACGATCAAAATCTTGTTTGTAGATGTGCTCGACCAGTTCGGTGCGAGAGATGACTTTGTCTGGGTTGTGCATAAAGTAGGCGACGACTTTGTATTCTAGCGCCGTTAGTGTGACGGGGGTTTGCTGCCAGAGTACGGTAGAGCTGCGGGTATCGAGGCTCAGGTTACCCACCTGCATGACGGGTGAAGCATTACCAGAGGCTCGGCGAAGCTGGGCGCGCACGCGGGCGATCAACTCGACCATCTCAAACGGTTTGGTGAGGTAATCATCGGCGCCAGCATTCAGTCCTTCTACTCGCTCGCTGAGCGCGTCACGGGCACTGAGTATCACCACTGGGGTATTGATGTTGTTGGCGCGAATGCCACTCAACACCGAAAGCCCATCCAGTTTGGGTAGGCCCAAGTCCAATACAATCGCGTCCCACTCTTCGCTGGTGGCACGATAGAGACCATCCTCACCATCGGCAGACCACTCACTGACCCAATCTGCATCGTCAAAAGACGCTTGAATTTGTTGCCCAAGGCGAAGGTCGTCTTCAATCACCAATATTTTCATTGTAACCGAGGCTCCTTATTCAGTGGGTTTAAGCGCGTCGCGAAAGTGTCGGCCTTTAATTTCCAGCATTTCTAAACTGGCTGCATTGTACTCAACTTTAATGATGTTGTTATTTTGGTTGAGTTTGAGCTCATAAATCCAAATGCCATCATCTTGATCCAATTCAACTTGGATGATTCTACCATGTAAGTCGCGCTCGACCGCTGCGTACATCTCGGAAAAGGGTCGAATGTCGCCATTTTGCACCGCTCTATACACTTCGTCTTGATCGCCATCGAGATCGACGCGGGTTCCCGGGTGGTACTCATCTTGAACTAGGGCGTGGCCGTCTTGCGCCGCACTGGGCAGCGAAAAGAAGACGGCACTAGCAAGAAGAAAGGAAGCCGGTAAAAATTGACTCATACGGGGTGTTCTCAGTGTATTCATCAGTATATTCCTCTGTTCAGAATCAACATGAGCATACACGCAACAAGATGAACCTTGAGTGAATTATCCGCTCAGCTCATCGTCAAAGATTTTATCGCGCATTTTCCAAAAGCGCCCAACCTTACGCGCAATCACAAACTGCGGCGGGCGAAAGCGGTGTTGGTTATCGACCACTTTACTCGGTGATAGGGTATCAAAGGGGCGATGCTTGTCCGCCAAATGCGGACGAACGAAGCGATCTTTGAAGGTCTTTTTCTGTTTAGGCGTGGTGAGAGACCAAAATTCATGCACCTTGGCATCGTTGTCACCCACGTAGCTGACCCGGAGCTGGTTTTTACCTTGACCATCTTTGTGTAGCGAAAAGTCCATCGCCAAGCACTCAAACACTAAAGCATCTTTAAGGTTTAACGCCTCTTTAAGCTTCTTATCTGGGTCGACTAAGGTGGCGTCACACTCATGGCAAATACGCGCGGCAATATCATTATCGGCGCCGCAATCACCGCAGTATTTTGCGCGAAAGCGGTAGTTGCAGTGCTCACGCGCGCCCGTCTCTTCATCGGTAAAATACCCTTGGCACTTACGGCCAAAATGTTCAATTAAAAAGCCATTGCTATCGAGCTTGCCCCAAAAGTTGTTGTTAAAGCCACAAGCCGGACAGGGGATGGTGATGATTTCGCTGTCCGAGTCTGGTTTAGGGTCGCCCACTTCGGGTTGATAGAGATCGTAACTGTTGCCTGCGTAATCAAGTACCAAGCAATCGCTTTTTCCCGGTGATAAACGTAGCCCACGACCGACAATCTGTTGATACAAACTGACCGATTCCGTTGGGCGAAGAATGGCAATCAGATCCACATGCGGCGCATCAAAGCCCGTCGTCAGCACCGAGACATTGACCAGATATTTGATTTGGCGCTGCTTAAAGCGTTCGATGATACTGTCACGCTCCGGAGTAGGCGTATCGCCGATGACCAGCGCGGTGTGATCGCTAGGGAGAAGCAAAAAGATCTCCTGCGCATGTCTCACCGTGGCGGCGAATATCATTACGCCTTGCCTGTGCTCAGCGTGCTGGATGATTTGCTCGACGATTTGTGGCGTAGCGCGCTTGGCATTGTCAATCACCATATCAAGTTCTGACTCTTTATAGCGCCCGGTACTAGCGGGTTTGAGTTGCGAGAAATCATAGCTCAGTACCGGGGCATCGAGCAGCGTGGCAGGTGTTAGAAATCCTTCATCAAGTAAATATTGGATAGGCAGTTCAAAGATGCAATCGCGGAAGAACCTCGGTTCATCGCTGCGCACTAAGCCGCGTGTGTGGTACTGGTAAATCCAACCCATACCCAGGCGATAGGGTGTGGCGGTGAGCCCAAGCACTTTAATGCCCGGGTTAAGCTCGCTCAAGTGGTGAATAACTTTTTGATAACTGGTGTTTTTGTCATCTGGTACGCGGTGGCATTCATCGATCACCAGTAGCGAAAATTGGTGACTGAACGCGTCCAAATTGCGCACAACCGATTGCACTGAGGCAAACACCACTTGCTGATCGGTCTCCTTGCGGCCAAGTCCGGCAGAGAAAATCGCACCCTTTAACCCGTAACCTTCGTACTTGGCGTGGTTTTGTTCAACCAACTCTTTGACGTGTGCCAGCACCAAGACGCGCCCTTTTGCCAAACGCGCTAATTCTGCGATGACTAAGCTTTTCCCTGCACCCGTTGGCAACACAAGCACCGCAGGGGTTTGATTGGCGCGAAAGTAATGGATTACCGCTTTGACGGAGTCTGCTTGGTAGGGTCTGAGGGTGTACATGGCGTCGAACAGCTTGGAAATTTTGAACGATTATACACATCTTGTGTTGCGAAGCGGAGAGGGTGGTTTGATGTGAATTTAATTCACCTTTCACTCTGGGTTAGCTTGGTTCTTATTCATCGATCTGCTTGATATGATGCTTTCAACGAATCAAAAGGGTGACGCATCATGAAGCTTAAGCTTATCGCAGGAATCATGGCTGGAATGCTGGCAGGTCAACAGGCTTACGCGTGTTTGGCTGATGGCGCGGTAGATGGTGCTGTGTTTGCGATTCCTCAAGGCACATTTGAGGTGGCCGTTGCATTTCAACAAGCTCAGCAGCGTGGAGACGTGCAAACTTATGCAAACAGCAACTGGTCGACCGTTCAGTTCATTCTGATGCAAAAACTGCAATCGCACTATCAAGGCGAAGTGTTCGATATCACTCTTTTTGAAGCCTCTGGCCAACATTTCTATCGTTTTGTGGCCGATGGCGATCAGATCAACGTGCTGGCGCATGAAGTACCGAAGTCGGAATATCAAGGCATCATAGTGACCGATATTGACGTGATGACCGCACTAGTCCGCGGACAAATAGACTTTGCTAGCGCCGACAAACTTGGCCTGTTCTTTAACTTAGATACATCACAAGAGTTTACCGCTCTTATGACAAAAGCATTCGCCTAATCCAATTTACTCATATAAATAGAGGTTCGTATGAAACTTTCTACTCTAGCGATGGTGATCACAGCGACCATGTCTGGCGCAGTGTCAGCATCAGCATCACTCCCTACATTTACTCCCGATCAAAAGCCTGCGAGCGCGCATACCGCTGTGTTCCAAAAGGAACTGCGTGAAGCGTTACCTTTTGCTGACCAAGAAGATTGGGAGTTGGCTCGTAAAGGTTTTATCGCACGTGTTGATGACTTAGAGATCAAAGACGCAAAAGGCAACGTAGTGTGGGAACTTGGGAGTTATGATTACCTGTTGCAAGGTAAAGACTACGACTCTATCCACCCATCCATGCAGCGCCAAGCTGAATTGAACATGGAGCACGGTCTGTTTGAGATTCTTCCTGGTAAAGTGTACCAAGTTCGTGGTTACGACTTGGCGCAAGTGAGCTTTGTTCGCTCTGACAACGGTTGGGTTGTGTTCGATCCTCTAACGATTCCTGAAACGTCAGCTGCGGCTTACGAGCTTTTCAAAGCGCACGCGAAAGGCGGTGAGCTACCGATTAAAGCGGTTGTTTACTCACACTCTCATGGTGACCACTTTGGTGGCGTGAAAGGTATTGTTTCTCAAGAACAAGTGGATAACGGTGAAGTGCAAATTCTTGCGCCTCGTGCGTTCTCAGACTTTGCGATCTCTGAAAACGTACTTGCAGGTAACGTGATGGCGCGTCGCGTTGTTTATCAATACGGCAACACACTAGAGAAGAGTGAGCTTGGCCAAGTCGATGCAGCGATTGGTAAAGGTGTTGCAAATGGTGGCTTGTCTCTGATCCTTCCAACACATCAAGTGGAAGAAGATATCGAAACTATTACCGTTGATGGCCTAGAAATGGTGTTTCAAAACGCGCCAGACACGGAAGCGCCATCAGAAATGAACACTTACATTCCTGCTTACAAAGCGTATTGGGGGGCCGAGACTACGGTTTCAGGTTTACACAACGTTTATACACTGCGCGGTGCGTTCGTGCGTGATACCCTGCAATGGGCTGATTCTATCAACGAAGCGCTCTACCTATTTGGTGGTGAAGCCGAACTGTTGTTTGCATCACACGGTTGGCCACGTTGGGGCAACGAAAATATCCAAGATTATCTGCGTGGTCAGCGCGACATGTATGGTTACTTGCATGATGAAACGCTACGTTTGATTAACCATGGTGTCAGCATCACAGACATTCAAGATGAATTCTTCGTACCTAAACCACTGGCTGATCAATGGTACACTCGTGGCTATCACGGCTCTTACCACCGTAACGCGAAAGCCGTAGCGAACAAGTACATTGGTTATTTCGACATGAACCCAGCGACACTATTACACCTTAACTCTGTTGATCAAGCGAAGAAGTACACAGAGATGATGGGCGAAGAAGCGATTCTTGCAGAAGGTAAGAAAGCGTTTGATAACGGTGAATATCGTTGGTGTGCAACGGTGGTCAACAATGTTGTGTTTGCGAACCCAGAAAACATGCAAGGTCGTTACCTTCAAGCGGACTGTTTTGAGCAGTTAGGTTACCAATCTGAATCATCTGGCGAACGAAATGTCTTCTTAGCTGGCGCGGCTGAGTTGCGACAAGGTATTGTACCAGTCCAATCAACTAAAGCGGCAACACCGGATTTGATCCAAGCGATGCCTACGCGTGATTTCTTGAACTTTATGGCTGTACGTTTCAACGGCCCTAAAGCGGCAATGGATGGCTTCAATATGAACGCGAACCTGGTGATTCCTGACGAAAATACTAAATATGCGATTGAAGCGCGCAACGGTCGTATGAGTAATATTGAAGGTTTCGATGCGCCAAATGCTGATTTCATACTAACAGTGAACCGTAGCGATATCACTTTAATGCTACTTCAGCAAACCACACTTCAAGACCTGTTGAAGTCAGGTAAAGCCACAGTGACGGGTGATATCAGCAAGATGGGTGCATTGACCTCTTACCTAGATGATTTTGAGTTCTGGTTCAAGATGGCATTACCACAAGACCACAGCCCATACAGCTTTGGTAAATCGAAAACAGGTGTGTCACCGATCAACCGTTAAGATCGCTTGTCACAACTGATATATTTTGCCCTTGCTATGCAGGGGCATTTTTTGCTTTATTGAACTCATTGTTCTGACTTCAGAAGGTAAGGTAATGCCTAAGGCAACCCATTTTGACCTCAATCTGCTCAGAGTATTTTTGAGTGTTTATAAAAGTCGCTCTTATACGACAACCGCAGAAGAGTTGGATTTGACCCCCTCTGCCGTAAGTCACGCGATTAAGCGACTCAATACCCAACTTGGAGAAACCTTGTTCCAACGCAAACACGTCGGTGTTGAAGCGACGTATGTTGCGCATGATTTATTCAAACAAGTCTCGACGCCGTTTTATGCGATAGAGCGGACAATACTGGGTTATGAGAATTTTTCGGCAAGTGAGACGGATCGTACCTTCCGAGTTTTTGTGCCCGATGTGTATATGTCTGATCTTATTATGCGTTTAGCGGAAAAAAACAAGGGACGAGCTCAGGTTATCTGCGTGGCATTACCTCCGGATCAGGATGAAACATACGATGCATTGGCATCGGGAGAGGTTGACTTGGTAGTCGACTTTGTGGCCCCTCATCTTGGTGGTGTTGCGTCAATATTGGCTCATCAGGAGCCGATGGTGTGCGTGGTTAACGAGAATCACCCCCGTATCGGTGATACGATTAGTTATGATGAGTATTTTTCGGAATCCCATGCTTTTCTAAATTTATTGCGCTTCAATTCACGTGCCGCCGACACTTTGGCTAAACAGCCGATCCCACAGCGTAAAATCCATAGCGAACATAATTCTTTGTACTCGATGTTGCACACCATTGCACATACAGATGCAATTGGCATCTGTACGAAAAATGCAGCAATCCGCATTCAAGAGGCTCTTCCTGTAAAAATCATGGCTGTACCTTATGAGATCAACAAGGTCGCGCTATGGGTCAATTGGCCGAAGAAGCTGGATAATAACCCAGCGAATCAGTGGCTCCGCTCATTGGTGATTGAGTTGCTGGCGCAAGCGTAAAGGGTTCGCAGCGCGCAGTGAACTCTGTATACTGCGCGGCGAACACAGAGTGAGGTAAAAATGCGTTTAGACAAATTTCTCTGCGATGCCTTAGGTGCGACGCGAAAAGAAGCCACGAAAATCATCAAAAGTGGCGAAGTGACGGTCAACGATGTGGTGCAAAAAAGCGGTGCAGTTAAAGTTTCCGACACGTGCGTCGTCGAGTGGCAGGGTCGTGAAATCGGCAAACCAGGACCAAAATACATCATGCTTTACAAACCTGAGGGATTTGTCTGCTCTCATGAAGACGGTTTTAATCACACAGTGTTTGTGCTGCTAGATGAAGTGAAGATTGAAAACCTGCATTTTGCTGGGCGATTAGACGTCGATACCACAGGTTTAGTGTTGATTACCGATGATGGCCAGTGGTCGCATCGCATCACTTCACCGAAACATAAGTGTGAGAAAACGTACCGAGTGTGGCTCGCCGATCCTATCGGTGACGACTATGCAGAAAAACTCGCCCACGGTATCGAACTGCGCAATGAGAAAGAGCCGACGCTGCCCGCGAAACTAGAGATAGTCAACGCGGATGAGCACGAAGTGCTGCTGACGATTACTGAAGGCAAGTACCACCAAGTGAAACGCATGTTTGCTGCACTGGGCAATAAGGTTGAGCATCTTCACCGTGAACGCATCGGTGCTATAGCGCTGGATGATTCGCTTGAACCGGGTGAATACCGTTACTTGACTCAAGCAGAAATTGATTCTATTTGGAATTAATACCCCAATTTGGAAGAGCTTTATTTCCTAATAGGAACTAGTAATTTGGGCTCAATCGGTTGAATATAGTCCGGTTAACTTCATTTCTTTTGACGAGCCGCCTTTCTGCGGCTCGTTTTTTCGCTATCGGATAGGAGACTTATGTCTGATACTGCTATGACCAAAACCGACACGCTTCAGTTGAGCTTTTTGTTGTTTTTGGTTTTGGGCGCCATTGGTGCCTTAACGCCACTGGCGATTGATATGTATTTGCCCGCGATGCCCTCCATCGCTGCCGATCTCGGTGTCGAAAGTGGCGCGGTGCAAATCACCCTTACGGCTTATACCGCGGGCTTTGCTATTGGTCAGTTGATTCATGGTCCATTGGCGGACAGCTATGGTCGTCGCCCGGTGCTGATCCTTGGCGTGCTGTTTTTTGGTTTGGCCTCATTGGTGAGTGCAACCACCACAAGTATTGAAGCGCTCACTTGGGTGCGCACCGCGCAAGGCTTTGCGGGCGCTGCGGCGGCCGTCATTATTCAAGCTGTTGTCCGTGACATGTTTGATCGTGAGGATTTCGCGCGCACCATGTCATTTGTGACCTTAGTGATTACCATAGCGCCTTTGGTGGCACCGATGATCGGTGGTCACGTCGCCATTTGGTTTGGCTGGCGAGCAATTTTTTGGATCCTGGCAATTTTTGCAGCCATCGTGATCGCTTTGGTGCTTTGGAAAATTCCAGAAACCTTGCCAGTGGAGAAGCGTCAGCCGCTGCGTTTTCGCACCACGATGCAAAACTATGCCCGATTGTGCGCCAACCCTGTGGCGATGGGGTTGATTTTTTCCGGTGCGTTTTCATTCGCCGGTATGTTTGCCTTTTTGACCGCAGGCTCGTTTGTCTACATTGATATTTATGGCGTACGCCCAGATCACTTTGGTTATCTGTTTGGTTTGAACATCGTTGCGATGATCATTATGACCAGCATCAATGGCCGCTTGGTACGTAAAGTCGGCTCGCACACGATGCTGAGGTTTGGCCTTGCGGTGCAATTGCTCGCCGGCATTGGGATGTTTATAACCTGGATGCTGGATCTTGGTCTTTGGGGCACTGTACCTTTTGTGGTGCTGTTTATCGGTACGTTATCGACTATCGGCAGTAACAGTATGGGGCTGCTGTTGAGCGGCTATCCGTCGATGGCGGGTACGGCGTCATCATTGGCGGGCACGCTGCGTTTTGGTACAGGTTCCGTGATTGGCGTGGTGGTTGCGATGTTGCCAAGTGATGCGACTTGGCCGATGATAGCGACCATGACGGCATGTTCGATACTCTCTGCCGCGTTGTATGGATTTTTTGGAAGAAAGGCGTAATGTCTGAATACACAATTGAGATGCGCAAGTTAGTCACACTTGCGCTAGAAGAGCTCGATGCGCAGCATCGTTTAGGAAAGCTGACCGACGCTCCGGTCGCCAACAATCACTATTTAGTGCGTTGGGTGACCCGAGCGCTTAAAGAGCAGCGTTTTCATCGCGTGGTTGGTAATGACCTAACACGTTGGCAAAAAATGGGGCGCTCAAAAGGCAACGAAGCAGGGCTGTTGTTCACGTTTAAACGCATCGCTAAGCTGTACGGTACCTTCTTTAGTGGTGAGGAACGAACGCTGAAAGACAGTGATATTGAGCAGTTCCTGGATCTGATGGAGAACGCGGATTGGGAAGTCTCTACCTCAGAACCCTTAGTGGGTGTGGGTAAGGTGCAACTCTTTACGGAAGGGCAAAACTCCTTGGCACTGTGCGCGGATCAATGTGACGCTTGCTTTGAAGGCGAGGCTTTAGTTAAGCCGATGAGTTGGTTTGTTCGCGGTAATCACGCCGAGTTCGTTGAGAAAGCCACAGCCGCAGGCTTTTTGGTGCACAAGGTGACCGACTACAAGTCGAATGTGAAGTACCACGGTGAATATCTGATTTTTCCTGCCAATCGTGGAACGCAGTTGCCCGAAATTCCCCTTAGCTTGACGGCTTAGCCTGAGCTCTTAATCATAAAAACAACGCCTTGCTGACACGCAAGGCGTTGTTTTTCGCGCTCTATGTCGCCGCCTTTCTCACAATAGCTCTCACCATGCCTTTGAAGATAAACAGGTGAGGCAGCATCATGGCAAACCAATACATTAATCCCCAAAAACCTTGCGGGTGCCACCAAGCGGTAACGCTGAGTGTGCGCTGGGTACCATCATCCTCAATAGAAAATTCCAAACGACCTAAACCAGGCCCTTTCATACCAAACAGCAATGAGAGAAAACGCTTTGGTTTACAACGGATCACTTTCCACGAGTCAATAAAATCACCCACTTTAAGCTCTGGTCCGAGAGGTTGACGCCGAATCGGCGCTCCAGCGCCAAACAAGACGTCAAGCCATTCGCGCGTTCGCCACAAGCCATTGGCGAAAAAGTAACCCTGATCGGGTTGGCCGATGGTTTGAATGATTTGCCATAGCGCGTCGGAAGTGAGTGGCGTTTTTATCGTTGCGCCTGCCTGTTTCGGGTAATAGCCATAGCCCGGTTGCCAGCGATTGAGCGCCGCAGGGTCATACCCCCACACGTTACTGCGCACGAATTCTCCCTCTTGCTCTATCGCGCGCTCAATCATGGTTTGAAAGTCAATTAAGGTCTGTGGGTAGCGAGTGCGTATCTCGGCTGAATCCGCGACAAAGTCATGAGACAGCCCCGCCAGAAGCGCTGAGCCGACCGACGCAGGAACAGAGGTCACCAAGGCGAGCCAACGCGAGGCCATCTTAGGCGTGAGCAGCGCAGTGCTGACAAGTCGAACCCGTTTGCCCGCCGCTTGACCGATAACCTGAAACTGTTCTCGATAGGTCAACACATCTGGGCCGCCCACTTCAAAGCATTGATGCTGAGTCACTCGCTCTTTGATCAGGCAGAGTAGGTAGTGATTAAGGTTCGCCAATGCGATGGGATTCGCTTTTGAATCGACCCATTTAGGCGCGATGAGAATAGGCAGGTTGTAAACAAAGTCGCGCATGATCTCAAACGCCGCCGAGCCAGGACCAATGATGACGCCAGCACGTAACTCGGTGATAGGGACACCCGCTTGACGGATGATCTCTCCGGTCATCAAACGCGCTTTAAGGTGTTGTGAGTTGCCTGTTTGCGGTTGGAGCGCACTTAAATAAATCACATGTTTCACTTGGCTCACTCGAAGTGCGTCGCGAAAATGTTCTGCCAAGCTGATTTCATAATCGACAAAGTCTGAACCGTGGGCCATACCGTGTACCAAAAACAGGACGATATCAAAGGCGCGCACTAGTTTGATGGTCTCTGCGCGATCTGCCAGGTCTAAGTAAGTCAAGGTGAGGTTGGGATGCGGTGGGATACGCGCCTTCAATGCCGAAACATCTCGCGAAGCAGAAGTGACGCTGTAACCTTGTTCGCACAGCTGAGGAAGCAGTTGTGACCCGACATAGCCAGATCCGCCCAGCACCAACACTTTTTTCATCGACATTCCTTATGGTCTTGAGCAACAAAGTGATTCACACCTATAATAGCGACAAGTGGCAGCTCTGCCCAAACCCACCGCTCAACGCTTTGATCACCTTACCAAAAAGGACGTGCTCTTGTTCATTTCTCAGGTTTTGTCGCACACTCGTGGCGATTTTATTCGTCGCCTTATTGCTATTGCGCTGCCCATCACCTTGCAAAGCATTATGTTCTCTAGCCGAGGCTTGGTGGATGTGATCATGCTGGGTCAGTTAGGTGAAGCGGAGATCGCCGCGGTGGGTGTGGCCGCGCGTGCGACATTCGTGACCACCATTATGCTGGTTGGGGTGACCACCGGAGGCGCACTGCTTACGGCGCAGTATTGGGGCGCCGGTGATCAGCAAGGGGTAAGGCAGAGTACGGCGTTAACTTGGCTTGTTTCGATGGTATTTGCGGCGTTGACCGCAGCGTTTTTCCTCCTCTTTCCGAGTGAGATTATGGCGCTGACAACGGATTCTGAAGAGGTCAATCAACTGGGCAGCGACTACTTGGTGTTAACCTCGGTGAGTATGTTTGCTGTGGCCTGCGTAGCCAGTATGTCTGTGGGTTTGCGCGCCATGCATCGCCCCGGCATTAGTACTTTCTTTAGTGGCATCGGCATTGTTGCGAACATCTTTCTTAACTGGGTGCTTATCTTTGGTCAATTTGGCATGCCAGCCATGGGCATCAAAGGGGCGGCGATTGCTACCGTGCTCAGTGGTGCGATTGAAGTGGGCACCTTGTATGGTTATCTCTATCTACGTCAACACTTACTGGCTTTTGGTGTCGATGACATCAAGGCTATCCTAAAGCTAGACAAAGTCGTGCGCTTCTTAAAACTCTCTCTGCCGACGACCTTTAATTTTCTTGCTTGGGCTGGAGGACTGTTTGTCTATCACGCGATTATGGGACAATCTGGCGTGCAGGGTTTGGCGGCGCTCTCGGTGATGACGCCGGTTGAGTCGATCTCTCTCGGTTTGTTGATTGGTATGTCCAATGCAGCGGCCGTGTTGGTCGGCAATCAAATAGGTGCTAAAGCGTATAAAGAAGTCTATTACCAAGCGATTGGCGTCACGATATTGAATGTAGCGGTCAGCGTGATCGTGGCTATCTTACTCTATATGGTTCAAGGGGCGGTGCTTGGTGCCTTCAGTGCTCTCACCGATGAGACCCGCGCGTTGGCCGATCAGTTCATTGTGATTTTGAGTGTAGGGATTGTGCTTCGCTCTGTCCCCATGATGCTGATCGTAGGTGTATTGCGTGCGGGGGGCGATGTGAAGTTCTGCCTCTATCAAGATCTTGTCGCGCAGTGGCTGATTGGGATTCCTTTGGCCGCGTTTGCTGCTATCGGCCTTGGGATGGAACCTCAGTGGATTTATCTGCTGTTTCTAACCGAAGAAGCGATCAAGTGGTTTGGATCCATATACCGTACCAAAAGTAAAAAGTGGATTCGAAATTTGATCGAAAATTAGACATCGTGCAGCGAAGTGGTGGGGTTTGATGCATATGTTGTGATCTCCCCTCCAAAACACTTTCTACTCATCACAATTTAGTGTAGATTCACAGTCCCATTTCTATCAAAGGTGAGACGGTTAATGCTACAACTTACAGACCTATGTAAAGGCTATGTCGACGGCGGTGAGTTTCACCCTGTCTTACAAGGTGCTGAGTTGTTATTAAACCAGGGGCAGCAAATTGCATTAATGGGCGAGAGTGGGGCTGGCAAGAGTACCCTGCTCAATCTGATTGCTGGGCTGGATGTCGTTGATTCTGGCATCATTCGCTTCCCTAATATGTCGATGGACAGCGCAACTGAAAGCGAGCGCACCCTCTACCGTCGCAATAACATTGGTCTTATCTTTCAGCAGTATAACTTACTACCCACTCTTAATATTGCCGATAACATCCGCTTCTGCCGGCAATTGAAAGGCTTACCAGAAGACGCCGGATTGTGGCGACAAATTTTATCGGCGTTGGATCTCATGCCGCTGCTTGGTCGTTACCCTGAAGAGGTATCGGGCGGTCAGCAGCAGCGAGCCGCGATTGCTCGTGCGCTCTATATGGAGCCCAAATTGCTGCTTGCTGATGAGCCAACAGGAAGCTTGGATGAGCGCAATGCCGAAGCCGTGATGCGACTTTTGACCTCATTGAGCCGCCAACTAGATTGCACTCTGCTGTTGGTGACGCACAGTGAACGCGTTGCTGAACACATGCAAGGAAAGGTACGTCTGCAAGGAGGGCTACTCCATGTTATGGCCCGTCATTAAGGCATTACTGGGGCATTACCGACGTTATCCTTTTCAAATTCTGCTTGTTTGGCTTGGCCTGACACTGGGCGTCTCGTTATTGGTTGGCGTAACCGCGATCAATGAGCATGCGAGACAAAGCTACGCGCATGGCGAAAAACTCTTTTCTAATCCTTTGCCTTATCGCATCCGCCCCAAACACGCGACCAACAAAATTCCTCAAGGTTTTTACATTCAACTGCGCCGAGAAGGCTTTCATCAATGTGCGCCGTTTGATTTCGTTCGCGTTAGAACCAAAGATTACCGCGATCTCGTCGTTGTGGGTATGGATCCTATGTTCATGCTCAAAGATACCCCGGCGACGCGCTTAAAAAGCGCTTCAATTCTTGAACTGATGAAGCCGCCATACCCAATTATGGTCAGTGCTGAGTTGGCTGAACACATGCGTTGGCATAATAACGACTTTGTCGAACTTGGCGATGGCAGTAAATTAGGGCCGATCATCGTTGATAAGCAAAATTTGATCCACGGGACTCGTATCGTCGCGGACATGTCGTTGGTACGAATGATTGAACGCAGTTCTGGTCTGTCGGTCATTGCGTGTGGTGAGATGCCGCTCGAGAAAGTCGAGCGGTTGAAAGAGCTCTTGCCCAACGGCATGAACTTGACGCGCAACTCTCGGGTTGAACTCGAAGCGCTCACGGAGGCGTTCCACGTCAATCTCAGTGCAATGGGTATGATGGCGTTCGTAGTGGGGCTGTTTATTTTCTATCAAGCGATGTCGCTCTCTTTAATTCAACGCCAGCCATTAGTGGGTGTACTTCGTCAAACCGGTGTCAGTGGCGTTCAATTGGCAGCGTCGCTGTGCATTGAATTAGTGGCGCTAGTCTTGGTGAGCTGGCTGTGTGGTAACGCCTTTGGCATGGTGCTCGCGAAGCAGTTGATGCCAGCGGTATCGGCAAGCCTTGGTGACCTCTACGATGCGAATGTTGGCTTGGTGATTGGTTGGAGTTGGTCTTCCAGTCTTTACAGCCTCTCTCTGACCTTACTCGGTGCCATTATCGCCTGTGGTTGGCCTTTGGTGAGATTGCTGCGCTCT
>NZ_JCBDGX010000017.1:0-18731 GCF_059834345.1 Vibrio sp. R11-SG3-ISO3-SZ | reverse complement strand
CCGAAGCTATTATGCGGTATTAGCCATCGTTTCCAATGGTTATCCCCCACATCAGGGCAATTTCCCAGGCATTACTCACCCGTCCGCCGCTCGACGCCCTTAACGTTCCCCGAAGGTTCAGTTAAGTCGTTTCCGCTCGACTTGCATGTGTTAGGCCTGCCGCCAGCGTTCAATCTGAGCCATGATCAAACTCTTCAATTTAAGATTTTGTCGGCTCAATGAATACTGATAAGTTCCTAGTGACTAGAAGCTAGTTCCTAGAAAACTTGAATTGACTGTGCTCGAATGCCCATCCTTTAAAAAGGAAAGTCATTCAAATGGTCACTCAGTTCATTGAAACCTAATTTGAAACCGCTCTTTATTAAGAGAAATTTCTAATTGGATTATCATCAACGAGTGCCCACACAGATTGATAGGTTTATATTGTTAAAGAGCGTTCTTGGCTGTGACTCAGGTCACTCACAAGAGGCGGCCATTCTAGCGACTTAATTTTCAGTGTCAAACACTTTTTTAAGTTTTTATTTCAACGTTACCGCTGAGCTAGTTGACCTTGTCGATAACGCTGAACCCTTATGAGCTCTGCCCTGTCGACGAGGTGGCATTATAGAGATCGAAATCACATTGGCAAGTGATATTTTCATAAAAATGTAAAAATAGAGCCTAAATGAGCAATTAGCGCTCAAGCCCCTATTTATCCAACTTTACCCAACTATTTACCACATAATAACCACAGAGTTATCCACAGCGACTGATTCCAAGCGATAAAAAAGGCCGCATACGCGACCTTTTTTGAGGTTCATTGACGCAATTACCGCATCAAATACCCGAGCCATCGAGTTCGTTGTCTTCTTCATGCAGACCACACTCTCTCTTTAAGCCGAAGAAACGTGTTTCTTCTTCTGCCATTCCAGGCTCCCACTTCTTAGTGGTATGCGTATCGCCGACAGAGAGATACCCTTCATCCCAAAGTGGGTGGTAAGAGAGTCCGTGCTCTTCTAGGTAATAGTGGATGTCCTTATTACTCCAATCAATCACTGGTAGAAACTTGAACACGCCATTTTGAATCGACAAAATGGGTAGTCCAGCTCGCGACTTAGATTGCTCGCGGCGTAAACCGGAGAACCAAGTGCTAACATTAAGCTCCTCTAGCGCGCGGCGCATGGGTTCCACTTTGTTTATCTTGTTGTACTTCTCGATACCCTCTATACCTTGCTCCCAAAGTTTGCCGTAGCGCGCCTCTTGCCATTGCGGGCTCTCTTTAGCGCGATACACTTTTAGGTTGAGGTTCAATTTCTCTGTCAATTGATCGATGAAACGGTACGTTTGCGGGAACAAGTAACCTGTGTCGGTCAAAATGACTGGCACGTCCGGTTTCTGCTCAGTGACGAGATGAAGCATCACCGCCGCTTGGATACCGAAACTCGACGAGACCGCGAATTCACCATCGAGGTTTTCAAGCGCCCATTTTACTCGCTGCTGTGCTGACAGTTGCTCAAGCTCGACATTGATCTGGGCAAGATGAAGACTTTGCTCGGTCTTGGTCAGTTTAAGCAGTTCTGCCAGCTCCGGCTTTGAAGCTACAGAATCAAGCATAAAAATCTCTCTTAGATACCAATACTTCTTGGATGATGCCAACACGAATCACGAAGTCACCGAAACACTCACCTTGCTCACGCTCAGTAGCCCAGCGACCGACCAGTTGATCTATCTCTTCGAGTATCTGACTATCTGTAATGTTCTCTTTGTACATTTTCGGCACGCGTGTTCCAGCGCGATTGCCCCCTAGGTGCAGGTTGTATCGACCTGGCGCCTTACCCACTAGACCAATTTCAGCCAGCATCGCGCGGCCACATCCATTAGGACAACCCGTCACACGCAGAATGATGTTGTCTTCTTTTGGTAGATTGTGTTTCGCTAAAATGCCTTCTACGTCGGTCACGAACTGCGGCAAGAAACGTTCCGCTTCCGCCATGGCGAGCGGACAAGTTGGGAAGGCCACACACGCCATCGAGTTTTTACGTTGCTCGCTGACTGCGTCGTCCATCAAACCGTGTTCGCGCGCAATTTTCTCGATCTTCGCTTTGTTGCTTTTCGACACACCCGCCACAATCAAGTTTTGGTTGGCCGTCATGCGAAAATCGCCTTTATGGATTTTGGCAATTTCAGCCACACCGGTTTTAAGGGGCTTGCCTGGGTAATCCAATAGTCGACCGTTTTCGATAAACAAGGCGAGATGATGTTTACCATCAATGCCCTCTACCCAACCGATACGATCGCCACGTTCTGTGAATTCGTATGGACGGCTAGCTTGGAACTGAACACCGGCACGTTTTTCCACTTCCGCTTTAAACACATCGATACCGACGCGATCAAGCGTGTATTTGGTTTTGGCGTTCTTACGGTTTGAACGGTTACCCCAGTCACGTTGCGTAGTCACAACCGCGGCTGCCACATCCAACGTTTTTTCAAGTGGGATAAAACCAAAGTCATCCGCTCGACGTGGATAGGTCGACGTATCACCGTGAGTCATCGCAAGACCACCACCGACTAAAACGTTGAAACCCACCAGCTTGCCGTTATCGGCTATCGCGACAAAGTTCAAATCGTTCGCATGCACATCCACATCATTTTGCGGCGGAATCACCACGGTGGTTTTGAACTTACGCGGTAGGTAGTTACTACCAAGGATCGGCTCTTCGTCTGTGGTCTCAACCTTCTCACCGTCTAACCAGATCTCTGCGTACGCGCGCGTCTTAGGCAGCAGGTGCTCACTGATCTTTTTCGCCCACTCGTACGCCTCTTGGTGTAACTCAGATTCCACCGGGTTAGTGGTACACAGTACGTTTCTGTTCACGTCACCTGCGGTAGCGATAGAGTCAATCCCAATACTGTTGAGCGTTTGGTGCATCAATTTGATGTTTGGCTTCAATACGCCGTGGAACTGGAACGTTTGTCGAGTCGTTAAACGGATACTGCCGTACAGAGAGTGCTCTGTAGCAAACTTGTCAATCGCCAACCATTGCTTCGGCGTGATAATGCCGCCCGGCATGCGCGCACGAAGCATCACATTGTGTAGAGGCTCCAGCTTTTGTTTCGCACGTTCGTTGCGAATATCACGGTCATCTTGCTGATACATACCGTGGAAACGGATCAGCTGGAAGTTATCCGCCGTAAATCCACCGGTGATGCGATCTTGCAGATCCGCTTCGATCGTCCCACGTAGGAAGTGACTTTCTCTTTTAAGACGTTCGTTTTCGGAAAGCGGCCCTAACTCTTCGCCCAGTACCACCTGCTTGTTATTTTCAGTAGAAAAAGTCATTAGTACACATCCCTTTGATAACGTTTTGCTTTGCGTAACTCATTGATAAATTCTTCTGCGTCATCACGCGATAGATTGCCTTGCTGCTCAGCGACGATGATCAGCGCGTCATGAACGTCTTTTGCCATACGAGTGGCATCACCACAGACATACAGATACGCGCCATCTTGAATCCACTGCCACACTTGTGCCGCGTTCTCTAAAATGCGGTGCTGAACATACACTTTCTCGGCTTGATCGCGGCTAAAGGCCACATCCAAACGGCTGAGTACCCCTGATTTTAGGTATTTCTGCCACTCCACTTGGTAGAGGAAGTCCTGAGTAAAGGTACGATCGCCAAAGAACAACCAGTTCTTTCCAGACGCATCACGGTTCTCTCGCTCCTGGATAAAACTGCGGAATGGGGCAATCCCAGTGCCAGGGCCAATCATGATAATCGGCGTGCTGTCATCTTGAGGTAATTTGAAGTTGTTGTTGTTTTCAACAAACACTTTGACCGCACCGCCCTCTTCGAGGCGCTGAGCCAAGAAGCCTGAGGCACCACCAAAGCGAGACTCGTCACCTTGCTGGTATTCCACCAGCCCAACAGTCAAATGCACTTCTTCATCCACTTCGGCTTGGCTTGAGGCAATCGAGTAGAGTCTTGGCGTCAAGCGGCGCAACAAACCAATCAGTGCGTCTGCCGATAGGGTGGTTTTCTTCTCCGCTAACACGTCAACAATTTGCGTGTTGGCGGCGTACTCACGAAGCTTGTCTTTGTCTTCGACCAATTTTTGCTGTTTCTTGCTGCCTGACAGCTCAGCAAATTTTGTGACAAACTGAGGATTAGAAGCGGTGATTTCGAATTTAGTGACCAACGCGCTGTGAATCGACAAGCTCTCGCCATCCACTTCAACGCTTTCCACACCTGACAGACCCACCTTAGCTAGGATCGCATTGGCGAGTTCAGAGCTGTTCTCAAACCATACGCCCAAGGCGTCGCCTGGCTGATAAGTCAAACCTGAGCCTTCAAGATCAATTTCAATGTGACGCACGTCTTTTCCAGAATCACGCCCGGTGATCTTCTGGCTAGTCAGCAAAGTCGCGGTGTATGGGTTTTGCTTGTTGTAGGACGACACGACCGCCGATTGACCTACTGGCAACTGAACGACTGCAGCTTCTACGCCACCAGCCAACTCTTCTTTAACGATAGAGAGCGCTTTTTCACGCCACTCACTGGCTGGCGCTTCATAATCGACGTCACAGTCAACACGCTCAATAAAGGCCGTCGCGCCCAACTTGGAGAGATAAGCATCGAAGTCTTTACCGGTTTGGCAGAAAAACTCATAGCTTGAGTCACCGAGCGCAATCACACCATATTTGAGGTTCGGCAGTTTCGGCGCTTTCTTCGACTGCAAGAATTCATGCAGTTCAATGGCGTTGTCTGGGGCTTCACCTTCACCATTGGTTGACGCCACGATAATCACGTGGGTCTCTTTGGCTAAGCTTTTGCCTTTGTAATCACTGGCATCAAAGAGCGCCACATCAATGCCCTGCGCTTTTGCGTCATGCTCGAGCGCTTCAGCCACGCCTTTCGCATTGCCAGTTTGCGAGGCGAAAATGATCGTTAATTTACCTGCAGGCTTGGCTGCCACCGCAACCGCCGCTTGACTGATGGGTGCAGACGCTGCTGCGGTTTGAGGCTGTTGTGCTAGGCCCCAAAAGTAGCCGCTGACCCATGCCAGCTGCTGAGTAGATAAACCAGCAACAGTTTGTTGCAAAGACCCTAGCTGCTGATCATTCAGCGGCGCAGCCAAAGCCGGTAATTCTTGTGATGCGTTTCCTTCAGAGGAGACGTTGTTTTTTAATGACATGGTCACGACATCCCTATTCATTGCGTGACGATAGATTAACCACTCTCCTTAATAACAAGAAAGAATAGAAGTGAATGTTTTATAACTTTTGGAATTAAAGGAAACGTGCAGCGCCTGAACGCCGTCAGCCAGTCGCGCGCCTTTACGCAGTACAAGCAGGGGAGGTAATAATGAGAGGTGATAGACAAGGCGTCTTTTTCTGTGAGTGGTGGGGACTATTTGGCTTCGACCCGTACGTGCTTAAAGCCCACCGCCATTGCCGACTTGGAGGCTAGATCAAGGTCTAGGTACTGACACTCCTCACCTTGAGCATCGGTCAATAACACGAAACCACCTCTAGCGTGGCGAAATTCCACCACCCAACTGCCCTCTTGGACAGACGGTTCAATAATGGCTTCCACCAGTTGATTGTCTCGATATAGGCTTCTTAGTTCATTAATCGTCATGAGATTCCCTTCTCTGGCTAGAAACAAGCGCCATCTATAAGCATGGAAGAAACTGACGATATCGCGACATTTTTTCGTGCATTTATAATGAATAGATATAAAAAAACAGTTCGATAGATACAAAAAAGCGCCACATCAATCGCAGCGCTCTTTTTCTAGTTATAATGAAAGGCATGAGGCAGTCATACATCATGCTATCGAGAAGACGCATACATATTCTTCACTGGGAAGAATCGCTGACTTAGAAGCTCCACTCCGCGCCAACAAAAAAGCCATTGGCGAAGATAAACGATTTACCGAGGTCCTCGGATTTCGCATCGAACTTGCCCGACTCCAAATCAATCACGCGATAGCCACCTCGGAAAGCCAACGTCGTCTCTTTCAGTGGCAGGCGGTACTGAACGCCCGCCATCAAATCGGTACTTTTGATGTCGTTGTTGTTGCCAAAGTTCATCTCACCGATGATATCAAACTGCGTATTGGGCACCGTAAGCTCTGCATAGCCGTACCACGCCCAGATAAATCCATCGAAATCGACTGGATTGTTGATGTCTTCGGCATTGACGTACTTGGTCTCGGATAAATCCGTCAGGGTCACCCCTGCATCGAAATGCATTAAATCATGCTCAAGCAAGCGGTAGTAGAGCGTCAGGTCGAGCTTATCAAACGCCATGTAGTCAGCATCAACACTGGAGTAACGCAAACGGGCATCGGGAAGGTATGGCGTGTCATGCTCAATCGCCAAATAGCCGCTGGGTGTGGTGTCGCTATCGCGGTTTACTTCATTGACCTTGGTTTTCGGCCACCACATCTCTGCACCGACTTTCGCCGTGTACGAGGACTCCGCCATCGCCCATCCCGAAACCATCGAGGCGATAGTGAAAATTGCAGCCGATTTGATACCCATTGATTAAACTCTCCACACTGTTGCTATGCATCATAGATGACGTAGCGAAAATAGTACCACATTCACCGAGCTTGCCCGCAACAATTTAGCCTAAACAGCGCTAGGATCTTGGCTGCGCGACCACGCTTTTAAAAAACCATACCGCTATCGCGATAACCACTAACCAAGGGATTAATTTAATCACCGCCGACATCATCCCGAGCAGCAACATCACCACCATAGCAAAGCCAATGGCGGCCAATACGGTCAGGAAGGTCACGCCTGTGACCAGCAACGTCGCCGCGAAGATCAAAGCAAAAATCAATTCAAACATAGTGCTCTCCTTTTTGCTCAATCAATACAGATAGTGTGCCAAGATTAAAAATCAAGATAAGATTATGTTTTATATAGACAAACAAAAAGAGGCAGGGTCTAACCCTACCTCTTCATATTCATCTATTGGTAAATTTAACCACTCGTTTGGCGATTTTTACACATCCAACTCTTGAGGGATTTTCGCCAGCGCCGCTTGTACCACTTCAATTCCGGAACCCGGTTTATGGGCGTTCTCACTGATGTAACGACGCCATTGACGCGCGCCTGGCATGTTTTGGAACAAGCCCAACATATGACGAGTGATGTGGCCTAAGTAGGCTCCCTTCGCCAACTGCTGCTCAATGTATGGGTACATCTCTTCGACTACTTGGCGACGCTTCTTCACTGGTGTGTCGAGACCGAAAATCGTCTGATCAACGTGGGCCAATAGGTACGGGTTTTGGTAAGCCTCTCGCCCAACCATGACGCCATCAAGGTGCGCTAAATGCTCTAACGACTCATCCAAGGTTTTAATGCCGCCATTGACGCCAATGTTCAAGTGGGCAAAGTCTTGTTTGATTTGATACGCGCGCGGGTAATCCAGCGGCGGGATCTCCCGGTTCTCTTTCGGGCTCAAACCGCTTAACCACGCTTTACGAGCGTGAATCGTAAACTGCTCACAGCCACCTTTTTCAGACACAATGCGCACGAAATCAGTCAGAAACTCATACGAGTCTTGATCGTCAATGCCAATGCGCGTCTTAACGGTCACAGGTATATCAACCACATCGCGCATGGCGGCAATACACTCCGCCACCAGCATAGGTTCCGCCATCAAACAGGCGCCAAAACGGCCATTTTGTACTCTGTCCGACGGGCAACCGACATTGAGGTTAATTTCGTCATAGCCACGCTCAGCCGCCAACTTCGCACACGTCGCTAAATCTTTCGGGTTGGAGCCACCAAGTTGCAGCGCCACTGGGTGCTCCTCCTCGTTATACGCCAAGAAGTCACCTTTACCATGAATGATCGCGCCGGTTGTCACCATCTCTGTGTAGAGCAAGGTCTCTTTAGTGAGGAGCCGATGGAAGTATCGACAATGACGATCTGTCCAATCGAGCATGGGTGCAATAGAGAATCGAGAGCTTGGAAAAACCCCGTTGTGAGTCGGTTTTTTCTCTTCGTTAGTGTCTAACATTGAACTCGCCTTTGTTTGCATCTTCTCACCCTATCAGCGCCCAACTCGCTGCCTCAAAGCTGCTTTGGGGCGCTATTGTGCCAAAAGCAGTCAGTGCTCGAATCGTGGTTTCATTAAAAAGAGCGCAGATTCTACATCAAGTTATCGCTGTGCCCAAGCATGGCGAGACACCACACAGACCTTAGAAATCTAAATCGTTGATCTTGCGATATTGAACCTGTGTTTTCACACCATGCCAAGCAGTGGGGCATTTAACTCTCCCCACTCTACTGGGTCACTATGACGCTCGAGCGATTTCAAAACGGCCTGTCAGTTGATCGAGACGCTTCAGTGCATTTTGCATTAAGGCTGTTCGACGCGCGAGCTGTTGAGAAGAGATAATCAATTGTTCGGAGGTCACTTGAGCTTGATCGACCGTTTTACTGTGTTGAACACTGTTTTCAGCAATACCGTTAATAATGCGAAACAGTTCGGTAACTCGGTTCTGGAGAACCTCATTGCCATCCGTTCCATTGACCATGATGGCGTTGCTTTCGACGTTATCAATACCTTGCTGCATAAAGCTAACGGCTGTCTTTGATTGTGAACGAAGCTTTTGCAGCATGGTGCCGATATTGTTCGCTGCTTGAGAGGTTTTGTCTGCTAACGTACGAACTTCATCTGCAACCACGGCAAACCCACGTCCGTGCTCACCGGCTCTCGCGGCTTCAATCGCCGCATTTAATGCCAGCAAATTCGTCTGTGCCGTGATTTCAGAGATGATGTCGACAATGTCGGTGATCTTTTCCATTTCAGCGTTCACATCATTGACACTCTGAGCTGACGCTTCAACGATTTCTTTGATACCGTTGGCGGACTCAACCGCACGTTGATACTCCAGCGCCGCATGTTCAATTGTGCTTTGCATCGCTTTATCCATTTCTGTTGCAGAAAGGTTCGCACACTCGATGTCAGTTTGCTGGCCTTTACTAAGCACTATCATATCTTCAATGGAAGCACAGGTGTCTTGGCTAGCGGTGGTGAGCACTTGGCTGCGACGCAACAAAGAGGCGGACACTTGATTTACCTCTTTGCTTGCAAAGACCAACTCCGTGACCACGCCCTCTAAGTTATCGATAAAGCTATTGGTCCAGCGGCCAAGCCCGCCAATTTCATCTGGCTTCAAATGCTCCGTTTCAAGGCGCTGAGTCAAATTGCCATCCCCCTCTGCAAGGGTACGAATCACATTCGTCATTTCCTCAACACGTCGAGACAGTGGGCGTGCACAGAGAGCGTGAAAAGAAAACGTCACCGCCATACAAACCAGTGCCGTCAACAGCCAGACAAACACTTGCGAAAGTTGAAAGTAGTGCGCAGCGAAAGACGGAAGCAATACAGAGGCCAAAACCCCGAACGCAAAATGTCGAGTTTGAGTTAAAGACAAACTTCGGTGTCGATAGACTTCTTCTAAATCCGACTCACACATCATCCCCCAACGGTCCGGTGAACCGGGCAACTGAAACGTAACCCCTTTACCAATAACGGGAATGTGACGGTAGTCAGAGTAGCCTGGGTATTCAATATAGAGATTTTGCCCGTGACGAATGGTTTCTCTGACGCCAGGGTGTAACTCTTTCGTTGCCGGGTCTGTGAACAGAATTTCAAACTCAGTGTGATGACGAACTTTCACCACACCGAACTCAGTGGTGATCCCCTGTTTTAAATTCTCTCCATGAGAAAAGGTATTGTCTTCGAAACGTGAGCGCGATAATGCCGTTCCCGGCAGAATACTTGGATCATGCTTGGCTTCAACCATAAACAGGTAGTTGTCACCAGATTCACTGTAGATGTGCCCCGCTTCGCGTTGAATAATGTCGCCAATCACATCGTTGGGAATTCGACCGCAAAGGCATGCTTGCTCCTCACCAGGCTTACCCAACGGTTGATAGAACATCAATGTCACCGCATCATGAAATGTGGAACTTGAAGGGCCAATAGCCAGTGTGCGCTCATCCACATAAGGGCCTAGCAAGTATGGTGCCTTTAGACCCGATGCCAGCGCCACATCATCGACGATATGACTGCCGATATGATTCTTATGACTGGAGTGAGTGGTCATGCCCTGACTATCGACAATAAACAACTCTGAGAAGTCTTTTCCCCTCTGAGTCAGTCCCTCTAATGTCGTATTACGCTCATTGATAGGTTTACTCGAAAGGTAGAGCGCGGCATTGGTCAAAAAGGCCCATTGATTGTTCGCCCAATCCTGAAGCAAGTTCACTCGTGTGTGTGCGATATTCTCAAACGTTTGTTCGAGCTCATTTTTTCTATGGCGATTTAAATAGCACGCCTTTTTCATGGCAAGCTTCCCTGTGCTACCAAGCCACGGTAGCCAACGTTGTTCACTCTGAGTTAGGTTCATCCTTGTCCCTTATTATTATCTTATCGTATACAATCAAAACGGCTTCGAGTGATGCAAGTTTCACACCCGCCTCAACAAAGAAACAACCATTTGATTTTAAATAACAAAAAATAAGACCTCACCAAAAAAGCACAACAACTTGCACTAAAACCAAGCACTTAAAAAAACAAAGCACTTACTTGGTGCAAATGACATTAACTCGGATGAACAAGGTAAAAGTAGAGAAGAAGTAATCGTAGCGAGGTGAAGGAGTGAACGCGCTGATGGCGATTCGTCCCGTGAAGGATACAGTAGCTCAACCTCTCACGTCTTGAGCAGAGCGCTACGATGAAGAGGTTGGAAGCAATTTGACGTTGACGCGCCGATTATTGATTGGCGTTAAGAAAGCGCTCGGCGCTGGCGAACAGTGCGTCACATTTCTTTTTCTGTTTGGCGTGTTCTGCGTCGCCTTCGCTCATGGCGTCCAAGAGCTCTTTCTGTTTGTTGTATTCACCCACCATGAGAGAAAACTTATCTTCAAAGTCACTCTTACGCATTTTCTTGCCTGATTTTCTTGCAGGTCTTGCTGGTTTTCTCATTGTTTTCTCTCCAATTTAGAGTTCAATTCGTTCTTTCTGATCACGTTCTAAAAGAATGTCTTCAATTCTCTTGCGAATTTGATGGATGTTTTGGGGCTGGTCTTCTTGTTTCGTTGAAGCCTCTTCTGCAGGCTTACGAGGTTTTGCGTTCTTCTTCAATGCTTAATCCTTATCCGATTCGATATGGAAAGAGCCTAAAACCACACCGTCAGAATTTTGAAATTGACCAGACTCACTCACTTCACAAAATGAAAAATGTAAATCTAAATCGTCGGTGTTTAACTGAGGCAGCACGTGCCGCTTGAGAACGTCGCTATTGAGCTGGTGAAGGGAGGCAGACCAAGATGTCGACCTAGAGTAAAGGTGATAGTGTATTTTGAACAATGGCACTTTGCCCTTTAGGTAATTTTTGTTCGCGAAGAACATAATACCAATATGTTTTTCGGTTAGATTTTCTAGTCATTGAACTCCTTGATAAGCAATGAAAACAAAAAGACCTCGCCATCTGAATGAGACAGCGAGATCTCTTAAGTACAATTACAGTACAGTTACGTCAGCAGCTTGTGGGCCTTTGCCACCTTGCTCAACGTTGAACGCCACTTTTTGGCCTTCTGCGAGAGTTTTAAAACCATCGCTAACAATAGAACGGAAGTGAACGAAAAGATCCGCGCCACCGTTGTCTGGAGTGATGAAGCCAAAACCTTTAGTTTCGTTAAACCATTTTACTGAACCAGTTGTCTTATTAGACATAAATACCTCGATACATTGATACATTAATGAAGAAAATAGAAGCTACTAAGGAAAGCATGTAGAAAAAGGTATCGCAGGATAAGTATGACGACTGAATCGAAATGAAACTGTGAAGATCTTGAACTAGATATTACATTAATAGCCCGCTTTTTGAGCTGACGACACTATACACCTTGTAAAAATAATAGATAGTGATTTCTCACATTTTTATTTTCAACTCGCTTTTTCGTCAGCCCGCCCTGTCTTGGCGCAGCTCTGTGCTGGCTCGAACACAATTTCGCCCTGCCGCTTTTGCCTCGTACAAGGCTTGGTCAGCGCGTTTAAGTAAACTTTCAGGTGTGAGATCGAAAGCGCTAGGTGCCACCGCCCCTATACTGACGGTGATCGACATCCGAGTGCCATCATACTCATACGGGTATTGTGCGAGCGTGGCTCGAAGCGACTCAAACACCGACATCGCAGATTCCAGTTCTGACTGACGAACAATAAGCGCAAACTCTTCACCGCCAATGCGCGAGACATGCCCTAACCCTTTCATTTGCTGCATGGTGAGCGTAACCACTTGCTTTAAGACCTGATCCCCCGCTAAATGGCCATAGCGATCATTGAGCGGTTTAAAATGGTCAATATCCATCAAGCCAAGTACAAAGCCTTGGTGTTGCTCATGAAAATCCGACAAGGTTTGTTGAATCTTGGCTGAAAATACCCGGCGATTGGCAGCGCCAGTGAGCTCATCCGTCGTGGCCAGTTGGTTTAGCGCCATCACTTGCTGATGCAGTTGGATATTGAAGCTGACCCAATTGGCAATACATTGCAAAGTAATAGCTTGCTCTTCAGTAAAGTAGTGACTTTGATCGTGGCCAATATTAAGAGTACCCAAACATTGGTCACCACACACGAGAGGGGCATCCATACAGGTCTTTAGCCCAGAATCCCGCAGCATGACGCAATCTAACTCCTCAGAGGTGGCAAGATCGTCACAAATGAGCAGTGTACGAGTTGAGAAGGCTCGGCCGACGAGCGTTTGCGCAATAGGGAGATGGGAATCGAGTGGAATGGCTTTATTGCCACTGATCGAGTAGACCTTGAGCGTATCTCCGCCTTCCTTAAGCGTAATGCTGGCTCTTTGGGAGGCAAACATCTGCGACATCCATTGGGAGACGGTATCGAGCACCGCTTGCAGTGAGGTTGACACCGACAACGCCTGTATAAAGGCCGCAGGCAGTGTCACATGATGGCCTCGTTCTAATTCGGCAAGCTTCGAAAGACCATAGGCTCTTTCTGACCGCATAGCTCCCCCTAATGGTGCATTGTCGTTATTATAATTTTTGATGATTGACCCATTAAACATTAACCCTATTTCTGACAGATGCAAGCAACAAACACAAAGGGCACGCGTTATTGGTATCGTTTTCCCTGTAGATAAGGTAACTTATGCGCAAGTGTCAAAATGATGCTCTGTGTCCGGTGAGGGTAAATAACGCACTGACACACTTATCAGAAAATGCCTTACGCGCGACGCTAAAGTTGCGGAAATGGTATATTATTAAACATGTCCAATGGTTATGGTGAGAAATTTGGACCCACAGCTAGTCACACAAATTGAAGAAATCTGTGTCGCGAGAGGCGTACGGCTGACCCCTCAAAGAAAACGAGTCTTTGAGTTGATTTGTGCCAGCCCGAAAGCGTCCAGCGCGTATGAACTTTTAGAGGAGCTGAAACTCAGTGAACCGCAGGCTAAGCCGCCAACCGTTTATCGAGCACTCGATTTTCTGTTAGAGCAAGGTTTCATTCACCGAGTCGAGTCGACCAACAGTTTCATACAGTGCTGCTCTTGTAACGCACACAAGCACTTTTCTCATCTACTGATCTGTGACAAGTGTGGAAATGTCATTGAATTACAAGATGATAGTTTGATAGCCTTACTGGCAGACAACGCGGAAAGGCACGGTTTCAGACTCACAAACCACGTGATTGAATCACATGGGACTTGTCAGTCGTGCAGCGCTGACAAAGTGCAATAAGTCTCACAGTAAAATAAGTTTCACAGTCCATTAATGAATAGAAGAAGATTATGCGCGCTGAATTTGTAAACCCGTTTTTAGCTTCACTGATGAATGTGTTGAAGACCATGGCATCACTGGAGCTAAAACCGCAAAAACCTCGTGTAAAAAAGGATGAGATCGCTCGCGGTGATATTTCCGGTTTGATTGGTATGGTTGGCCAGCAAACGCGTGGTTCGATGTCTATTACCTTTGATGAAAACTTGGCGCTGGAAATCATGCAAAACATGTTGGGTGAACGCCCGAATGGTTTGAATGATGAAGTCACCGATATGGTGGGCGAAATCACCAACATGGTCACTGGCGGTGCAAAACGCATCTTGGCAGAAAGCGGCTTTGATTTTGATATGGCGACGCCTGTCGTGGTGTCAGGGAAAGGCCACACGATTCGCCACAAGTGCGAAGGCTCGATCATCATCATGCCGTTCACCTCGCAATGGGGCAACGCCTTTATCGAAATCTGTTTCGAATAAGCACAGCGCATCCCTCACGGCGTATCACAATGGCGCACATGAATGGCACACACGCGTGTTAAGCCTTGATGCTAAAACACGGGTGATAAAAAAGCTTCCGACATGGAAGCTTTTTTGGTTAAGCGATGATCTGCCGCTCTTTTAATGTCTCAAGACACATTGCCACCAGCTCATCGATGCTCTTTTCACCCGCAGGTAAATCGATTTCTGGGTTAAGCGGTGCTTGATACTCAGAATCAATACCGGTGAAGTTTGGGATCTCCCCTGCTCTTGCCTTTTTGTACAGCCCTTTTGGATCGCGCTGCTCACAGACATCGAGCGATGCGTTGACAAACACTTCCAAAAACTCGCCCTCAGGCAGCAGTTCACGCACCAGCTGACGCTCGGTTCGATGCGGTGAGATAAACGCAGACAGGACAATCAAACCGGCATCGGCCATCAATTTCGCCAGCTCACCGATGCGGCGAATATTCTCGCGTCGGTCTTGCTCTGAAAATCCTAAATCACTGCACAGGCCATGACGAACATTGTCGCCATCAAGCAAATAGGTGTGGTAACCCAGCTGCGCCAACTTGGTTTCAAGCGCGCCAGCCACGGTCGACTTTCCCGCTCCAGATAGCCCGGTAAACCAGAGTACCGCAGGGCGCTGATTTTTAAGTTTGGCACGCTGCGCTTTATCAACGGCGTGTGAGTGCCAAACGATGTTTTCGTCTTTTTCGCGGGTTTGTGTGGTCATAGTCAGTCCTTGTCAATCATTCCACTCTGCGAGCGAGGCAAAGCGGAGAAATAGCTGCATCAGAAGGGAAAAAAGATCGGGATAAGCCCAAGCACCAGTATCGAATAGACGATAGAGAGTGGAATTCCTACTTTGACATAATCCAGTAATGTGTAGTTGCCAACGCTATACACCAATAGATTGGTTTGATAGCCATACGGCGAAATAAAGCTCGCACTCGCGCCAAACAGCACGGCCATGATAAACGGCATCGGCTCTACCCCGTAGCCCAGCGCCATACTGTAGCCAATCGGGAACGCCAAGGCCGCGGCGGCATTGTTGGTCACCAGCTCTGTCAAAATCAGGGTTAAGAAGTAGGTCGCCACCAGTGCGCCAAAGACGCCCCAACCGTTAAATGCCTCGATAAACATCTGTCCTAAGTTTTCCGACAGGCCAGTAGAGAGCATCAGCTGGGCAATCGACAGCGCCGAGCCGACAATGACGACGATATCGATAGGAAAACGGCGTCGCAGTTCGTTGATATGTACAATGCCCGTCATCAAAGTCGCCAGCAAAAATACGGACAGCCCCTTAATGAGCGGCAGGACCTCCATCAGGGCGAGCCCAATCACCAGAGCAAAGCCCAGCAGCACCAAGGCGGATTTGTTGCCATCGAGGCGAGCACTCGAATCGAGATCATTCATCACCACAAACTCTTTGCGGTGAGCTTGCCTTTCTTGCTCAAAACGTTTCCCAGGCACCAATACTAAGGTATCACCCGCATTCAGCACTATGTTACCCAAGCCACCTTCCAAACGCTCATGGCCACGACGAATCGCCACCACCACCGCATCAAAGCGATCGCGGAAGTGACTCGATTTTAACGTCTTGTTGCAAAAGCTCGCCGAAGAGCTCACCACCACTTCCACGTAGTTTTGCCCGTTGATGTGGTGCTGACCAAACAGCGTTAAGCCTTGGATCTCTTGCAAGGTCGCGACGCTTTCTATATCGCCACAAAAGAGCAAGCGGTCTCTGGCCTGCAAGACAAAATCAGGGTCCACCGATGGCATGGTTTGCCCATCACGGATCACTTCGGCCAAAAAGAGTTTACGCAGCGCACGCAAATTGTTCTCACTGATACTGCGCCCAACCAGCGGCGAGCCAGGCTCAACCCGCGCTTCTAAAAAGTACGGTAAGTCGTCTTGGCTGTGATCATCATAGTTTGGCAACAGATAACTCAGAGGGATCAAGATAAGCAGCCCGCCAACCAAGACTGATAAACCAATCAAAGTCGGGGTAAAAAAGCCCAAACTTGGCAATCCAGCGTTTTCAACAAAGCTGCTGATGATCAAATTGGTCGAGGTACCAATAAGGGTTAACGTACCGCCTAAGATGGCGGTATACGAGAGAGGGATCAATAACTTCGACGGGGCGTGTTGCTGGTTGCGCTTAATGGCGCCAATCAGCGATACCACCACCGCCGTATTATTAGTAAACGAAGAGAGCAGCGCCGTGGAGATACCCAACTTCGCCACGACGGTGCCTAATTTGCCCGTCGACAAAGAGCGGCTCACCCAGCTGATCAGACGCGTTTTTTCTAGCGCGCACGATGCCAAGATGAGCAGCACCAGCGTCACCAATGAGGCATTGGTGAAGTTAGAGGCGATCTCACTGACGTCAATCAAGCCGGCAATGAAGGCAATAAACGCTGCGCTGGCAAACAGATAGCTCGGTTTAACTCGTGTGCTGACTAAACAGGTCACAACCCCGACCAACAACGCCAGCACCACTCCTTGCTGCCACATTTCGCCTCTCCCTACTCGCTTACCTTGGCTTACTTCTGGCCAAGCAGTTGGCTGAGATCAGCCGCACCCCAATGAGGGAAGTGCTTACGAATCAGTGCATTGAGCTCAACTTCAAACTCAGAGAACTGACCTTCACCACGCGCAACCTGCGACAAGCTTTCGCGAATCAATCCCGCGCCGACTGTCACATTGGTTAAGCGATCAATCACGATAAAACCGCCGGTGTCTTGGCAAGCGAGGTATTTGTCCAGTGCGACCGACTCGTTCAAGGTCCATTCGCACAAACCGATCCCGTTTAACGGTAACTCGTCAGCACTGTGGCTCGAGAGGTTGTTGATATCGTACTGGTGACGAATCGTTTGCACCTGACCTACCGTTTTCTTACCCGCGATCTTGATGTCGTAATCACGTCCCGGTTTAAGCGGCTGCTCGGTCATCCATACCACATCGGCCAGCAGGTGGTTACTCGACTCCACAGAAGAGGACTCCAGTACGAGCAGATCGCCGCGGCTAATGTCGATTTCATCTTCCAGCGTCAACGTCACCGCAAGTCCGGCTTGCGCCTTCTCCAAATCGCCATCAAAGGTCACAATACGCGCCACCGTTGAGGTTTTGCCTGATGGCAACGCTTTAATTTTGTCACCTACGCTGACACTGCCAGAGGCAATCGTGCCGGCAAAGCCACGGAAATCGAGGTTCGGGCGGTTAACGTATTGCACAGGGAAGCGGAAATCGCCCACTTCTTTTTCGCTGTCTACATCGACAGACTCCAAAAGCTCAAGCAGTGATGGGCCTTTGAACCAGCTCATGTTGGCACTGGGCTCAACCACGTTATCGCCTTCGAGCGCTGACAGCGGGATGATCTGAATGTCCGTCTCACCTTGCAGGTTCTTGGAAAACTCAAGGTATTGCTCACGAATCTCTTCAAAGCGCTGCTGTGAGTAATCGACCAAGTCCATCTTGTTAACCGCCACCACAAAGTGCTTAAGACCAAGCAAATTAGAGATGAAGGAGTGACGACGCGTTTGATCCAAGACGCCCTTACGCGCATCGATCAAGATCACCGCCAGATCACAGGTTGACGCACCGGTCGCCATGTTACGCGTGTATTGCTCATGCCCCGGTGTATCCGCAATGATGAATTTGCGTTTTTGGGTAGAGAAATAACGGTAGGCCACATCAATGGTGATGCCCTGTTCACGTTCCGCTTGCAGACCATCGACCAACAGCGCCAAGTCTGGGCGCTCTCCGGTGGTGCCGACACGCTGAGAATCAGAGTGGACCGCCGCCAACTGATCTTCATAAATTTGTTTTGAGTCATGCAGCAAGCGACCGATCAAGGTACTCTTGCCGTCATCAACTGAGCCACACGTTAAGAATCTAAGTAGTGACTTGTATTGGTGCTGTTTTAGGTATCCCTCGATACCAAGCTCTGCGAGCTCCGCTACGACTGCGCTGTTCATTTTCTTTCCTTAGATCCTACTTAGAAGTAACCTTGACGTTTTTTGAGCTCCATCGATCCTGACTGATCGTGGTCGATCGCTCGACCTTGGCGCTCACTCGACGTCGCCACTAACATCTCTTCGATAATACCGGTCAACGTGTTGGCGGTGGACTCAATCGCCCCAGTCAGTGGGTAACAACCCAAGGTACGAAAACGCACGCTTTTCTCTTCCACCACTTCACCCGGTTGCAGCTTCATGCGCTCGTCATCGACCATGATCAACATGCCATCACGCTCAACAACAGGACGCGTATCCGCCAAGTACAAAGGCACAATCTCGATGTTCTCTAAGTAGATGTATTGCCAGATGTCGAGCTCAGTCCAGTTCGACAGTGGGAACACACGAATACTTTCGCCTTTGTTGATTTGACCGTTATAGGTGCGCCATAGCTCTGGACGCTGGTTTTTCGGGTCCCAGGTGTGGT